>JAFEEP010000499.1 GCA_018241045.1 Pseudomonadota bacterium
ACCCGGTGCTGCGCGCCGCCGCGCGGGCTCGCGCCGCCGCCGCTGGAGAGGCGGTCCAAGCCCTCCACCGTCCGCAATGAACTGCGGCTTGAAACAAGGCCAGCGGTAAGGCACCTTCATTCGCATCAGACCGGGAGGCAACCCTTCGGTGTCGCAGGAACTATCGATCACGGTGCGGTTCATCCCGCCGCCTGAAGATTTGCGCCGCTATTTCACCACGTTCTACGTGACGCAGATCGTCGTGCCCGAAGGCGAGACGGTGGTCGATGCGCTGCAGCCCGAATGGGCCAACCTGCGTTTCTTCAACGGGGCCTGCCCCGAATCGTGGATTGCCGACGGCGATCCACTGGCGCACGCGCATTTCACCGCGACCGGGCCGAGCAGCCGCCCCTGCCATTTCCGCATCGGCGCGACGCGATTCTGGGGGATCGGGCTGCTCCCGCTCGGCTGGCATCGCTATGTCGGCAGGCCCGCCTCGGACCATGCCAACCTGATCGCCGATGGGCGGACCCACCCCACCTTCGCTCTGTTCGCGCCGCTGTCCGACCGCCTGTTCGGCGGCGAGCCCGACGAGGATGCAGAGCTGGAACGGATCGTCCGGTTCTTCCGAAATTGCCAGCCCGCAGCGGAGAGCGATGAGGCGCGGATCATGGCGATCCACGCCGCGCTGATCGATCCGCAGGTCAATTCGGTCGCCGCGATGGTTGATCACACCGGGCTGGGACAGCGCACGATCGAGCGGCTGTGCGATCGTGACTTCGGTTTTTCGCCCAAGCTGCTGCTGCGCCGCCAGCGCTTCATGCGTAGCCTCGCCCAGTTCATGCTCGACCCCTCGCTCAAGTGGATCGGCGCGATCGACAGCCAGTACCACGACCAGGCGCAGTTCGTGCGCGACTTTCGCGAGTTCATGGGCATGGCCCCGCGCGAATACGCCGCGATGCCCCACCCGGTGCTCGATCGCTTCATGCACGAACGCGTGCGGATGCACGGCGCCCCGGTGCAAACGATGGATTCGCCCGAAGGCGCGCCGCACCGGACCGCTTGATCCTACCGGTCGCAAGGCGTTTTTCCGTTTTGCAGCGGGGCCGCGGCTGGCTAAAGGGCGCGCTTTCACCCCGGCAGGATCGGACCAGAATCAGTGGACTATGCAGTAACCCGTGAACAAGCGCTGGCGCGCATATCCGCCGCGCAGGATTTGGGCGCGCTGGAAGCTCTGCGGGTCGAGTTTCTGGGCAAGCAGGGTTCGATCTCGGGTTTGCTCAAGACCCTGGGCGCAATGTCGGCAGAAGAACGCCAGACCACCGGGCCGCTGATCCACGCCCTGCGCGAAGGGGTGACCGAAGCGCTGGCCACCCGCAAGGCGGCGCTGGAAGGCGCGGCGCTCGACGCGCGACTGGCGAGCGAGACGATCGACCTGACCCTACCCGCGCCCGCGGCGCCGCGCGGTTCGATCCACCCGGTTAGTCAGGTGATGGACGAACTGGCCGAAATCTTCGCAGACATGGGCTTCGCCGTCGCCACCGGGCCGGAGATCGAGGACGACTGGCACAATTTCACCGCGCTCAACATCCCCGAAAGCCACCCGGCGCGAGCGATGCACGATACCTTCTATTTCCCCGACAAGGACGCAGAGGGACGCGACATACTGCTGCGCACCCACACCAGCCCGGTGCAGATCCGCGCAATGCTGCAACAGGGCGCCCCGATCCGCATCATCGCCCCGGGCCGGGTCTATCGCAGCGACAGCGACGCCACCCACACCCCGATGTTCCACCAGGTCGAAGGACTGGTGATCGACAAGGGCATTCACCTGGGCCACCTCAAGTGGACGCTGGAAACCTTCCTCAAGGCATTCTTCGAGCGCGACGATATCGTCCTGCGCCTGCGCCCCTCCTACTTCCCCTTCACCGAACCCTCGGTCGAGGTCGACGTCGGCTTCGCCATCGTCGGCGGCAAGCGCGTGCTGGGCGGCAGCGGCGACGCGCCGGGGCATGGCTGGATGGAACTGCTCGGCAGTGGCATGGTCAACCGCAAGGTGATTGCAGCCGGCGGGCTTGATCCCGACGAATGGCAGGGCTTCGCCTTCGGGGCGGGAATCGATCGGCTCGCCATGCTCAAATACGGGATGGACGATTTGCGCGCTTTCTTCGACGGCGATGTGCGCTGGAACGCGCACTACGGCTTCAACCCCAACGACGTTCCGACCCTGTCGGGCGGCGTCGGCACTACGGCGTAAGGAGGGCAAGCGCATGAAATTCTCGCTCTCCTGGCTCAAGGATCACCTCGATACCGACGCCACGGCCGAAGTGATTGCCGAAAAACTCAGCGCAATCGGGCTGGAGCTTGAAAGCCTCGAAGACCCGGCCGCGCGGCTGGCGGGCTTCTGCGTCGCCCGCGTTCTCACCGCCGAACGCCACCCCAACGCCGACAAGCTGCAGGTACTCAGCGTCGATACCGGGGATGGCCAGCCGCTCCAGGTAGTCTGCGGCGCGCCCAACGCCCGCGCGGGACTGGTCGGCGTGCTTGGCCTGCCCGGTGCGGTGGTTCCGGCAGGCGGGTTCGAGCTGAAGAAGTCGGCCATTCGCGGGGTCGAATCGAACGGCATGATGTGTTCGACCCGCGAACTGGAACTGGGCGACGATCACGACGGGATCATCGAACTGCCCGCCGACGCGCCGGTCGGCATGACCTTTGCCGAATATCACGGCAGCGATCCGGTGTTCGACGTGGCGATCACCCCCAACCGCCCCGACTGCATGGGCGTTTACGGGATCGCCCGCGATCTTGCCGCCGCCGGGCTCGGCACGCTCAGGCCGATCACGGCGCAGGCGGTTCCCGGCGATTATCCCTGTCCGGTCGCGATCCGCACCGACGATCCCCAGGGTTGCCCGGCGTTCTATGGCCGGGTGATCAAGGGGGTGAAGAACGGCCCCAGTCCGAAATGGATTCAGGACCGCCTCAAGAGCGCGGGTCAACGCCCGATCTCGGCGCTGGTCGACTTGACCAATTACCTGATGCTGACCTATGGCCGCCCGGCCCACGCCTACGATCTGGCCAGGCTGAGCGGCGCCGTCATCGCCCGCCGCGCGCGCGATGGCGAAGTGTGCCTGGCGCTCAACGGCAAGGAGTACGCGCTCGACCCCAGCATGACGGTGATCGCAGACGACAATGGCGTCCACGACATCGCCGGGATCATGGGCGGCGAACATTCGGGCTGTTCGGATGACACCACGGATGTCCTGCTGGAGATCGCCTATTTTGATCCGGTGCGAATCGGGGACACCGGCCGCAAGCTCAACCTGACCTCGGATGCCCGCCAGCGGTTCGAGCGTGGGGTCGATCCGGCCTTTCTCGATGCTGGCCTCGCGATCCTCACCGATCTGATCGTCGGGGTTTGCGGCGGCGATCCGTCGGAAGTGGTGCGGGCGGGCCAGCCGCCCATCCCGGCCACGGTGATCGCCTACGATCCGGCCATGGCCGCAACGCTGGGTGGGGTGGCGATTCCTGAGGCCGAACAGCGTGCTACGCTGCACGCGCTGGGCTTTGATGCCGACACGCAGTGGAAC
>JAFEEP010000049.1 GCA_018241045.1 Pseudomonadota bacterium
AAGGGCTGCAGCTCCAGCTTGATCGAGCGCGCCGCCGGTCCTTCGCCGATCATGATGTCGATCTGGTAGTCCTCCAGCGCGGGGTAGAGGATTTCCTCCACCACGGGGCTAAGCCGGTGGATCTCGTCGATAAAAAGAACGTCGTTCTTTTCCAGGTTGGTCAGGAGCGCCGCCAGATCCTTGGGCTTTTCCAGCACCGGGCCGCTGGTCTGGCGCAGGTTCACGCCCAGTTCGGCGGCGATGATGTGCGATAGCGTGGTCTTGCCCAGCCCCGGCGGGCCGAACAGCAGCACATGGTCCAGCGCCTCGGCGCGCTTCTTGGCCGCGCTGATGAAAATCTCCAGCTGCTCGCGCGCCTTGGCCTGGCCCACGTATTCCTGCAGCAGCTTGGGGCGCAGCGCGCGCTCCAGGGCTTCTTCCTGCGATGAGGCCGGCGCGGCCGAAACCATGCGCTTGCTCAATGTGGGGGCGAAGTCGTCGGTGTGAATGGTCACTTTGCAAAGCGGCGTCGGCCGCGTGGGTGAAGGGTGCAACGCTTTAAAGGAAGCTTGCAAACGATTTTTGCACGGAACGGGCTTTATCCTGCGTTGCAGCAATTTGATACTATTACTGCACGTAGCATCCCTCGGGGCAGAGGCGAGTTGCGTATCTATTGATGCAACAAGGAATCAAATGAAATACCACCAGTGGATGGGATTGACCGCCTCGGCATTCATAGCGTTCTCTGCTCATGCCGATCTTTTAAACATCAGCAGCACGTCGTTGCAATCTTCGACAGAAGAAGCCATTGCCTGCACGATCATCGCTACGGGAGGCCCTACCTATCAGGGCTACAAAGTACTGCTGGCTTTTGCTGAGGGCCTCTCCCCTGACTCCAACCCCACGCTGCGCGTGCGCGCGCTTAACTACAACCTTGTGTACGAGAACGACAATTGGCAAGGCACAACGTACATAAACGGGACGCCTCTGGACACCCAGGGTTCTGACCTTGCCAGCCTCTATACCGCCAGCGTGGGCAGGACTCCTGGTCGATCAAACGATTCCGCCACCTTGGTGCTCTTCCCACCGGGTGATGCCATCTGCGCCTTTTCCAAGGAAGTCAGCAGCACATCCCTGAAAAAGGTGAGCGTCGCCTTCACCGACATCACATTCATGACCGTCGGCATGAAGAACATGACCACACAAGAAATATTCTTGTTGGATAAATGGGTTCCGAGAAATTGATTTTGCGCTCATGGCCTGCACCTGCAGGCCTGTAGCGCCACTCTTGGACAAGTCACCGCCCCCGGCGGATGTGACGCAACGCTTCACAAGGTCCGCAAAACGCGCAGGATTTCCTCAAACGGCGTAATCAAAGCGGCGGAGCTTGATTCGCCCGTGCTTTGCACTCCCAACCAGTTTTTGAGTGCCTGGTTGTATGACACATCAAACCGTCCATAGTAATCCGGGCTACTGCTGCTGGAGCACGACGCCGCTCCGCCAAACAGCGTTCCCACCACGTAGCGACCGTCACTGGTGAACAATGCCGAGCCGCTGCTGCCACCTTGCGTGGTACCTGCGCTCCAGCCTACTCTGTAAAAATTCCCGGTATCGCCAATACACCCGAACTGGTTGCCAGTCGTGCTGAAGCAACTGGTCTGCCCAACTACCAGGCCTTTGCTGATCTTGAGCATGTCACCGGCGGGATGGTGCAAACCCACAACGGGCGCCTGAACGGGTTGCGCCGTTGCAGAGGCGTCCCACCCGGCGAAAAACGCGCCTGCGGGTGCCGCGTCGTTCAGGCGCATGAAGGAAACATCCGTGCTGCCGCTGGCATAGAGCAGTACAGCGCCGTTGTAGAGCGTGGTCGCGCGGGTTGATAGCGCACGCGTATTGCACCCGGAAGACTGGTAAAACCAATCGGTCTGCATGGACGAAGCGGCAGCCTGGGACGAAATGCAATGGTTGGCGCTCAGGAAATATGGCGTACCGGAACCCCGCGCATCATTGAGCAGCGTACCGGTGCACATGTATGTTTTGCCTCCTACGGTGAACAGCATGCGCGCCACCGCATTGCTCTGGGTGGCCAAGCCCGCATCGCACACGGCATCGAGATTGCATGATCCCGATTCGTTGATCTTGGCTTCCACGGTTGGTTCGGCAGGAGGCTCCAATTCGGCAAAAATGTGCGAAACGGAGGGCAGTGCTATGTCCACCGCCTGTACGGGCACACCCATCGGCAATTCGATTTCGAGTGTGGCTTCATCGGACCCCATCTCCGGAGCCCACCATGTGCGCGCGTCCGAGGTGTCCCCTTCGGCCTGGATGTTGCGCAACACATGCCGCAGCACATCCTCGCCCAGAATCTGGTAGACCGTTGCGGGGCGTGCCTGGCTATAGACACGCAGCACCGCCTGTTCGGGCAGCGCGTTCACCTGCACCCCCAGTCGCAGGCCCAAGGCGTTCTTGGCGCTCACACTAAGGGCTGCCACCTGCCCTCCGGTGGCAGTGCCCTCCCACCGCAACAGCCGTTGGGTTTGAGCAGGGGTGGCAGCAGCAGACACCGCTCGCGCCTCACCAACCAACCTGGGACCTGTGCCCGCCTGAACCGCAGCCTCTTTGAGCGACTGCAGTGCGCCCAGGGTGATGCGCGCGGGCTCTGGCGATGCCGTTGCCTCCCGCGCTTTCACTGACGCAGCCACCGGTGCTGCCTCTCCCACCGGCGCCACCCTGCCCTCCACACGCAACACGGGCGCAGCGGCCAATTCCGCTGTGGACTGCCCACCCCCGCCGCAACCAGCCACCACGCTCCCCAGCAGCGCGGCTGCGGTACGACCGATAACTTTCCAGTATCCGGGCATCTGTTCCCCCACGATTTGAACAAGGCCATGATTCAGACAACGCCAAACGCCGGTTTGATGCCCTCACTCATCACCCACATCCCGTGACAAGGCCTTGAGCAACGGCAGTCCTGCGATGCAAGAACAAAGCCAGGAAACGGCGCGCGCATTGTCCCCCATCGGCCCGTTGCTCGCCTGCCGTGCGAGGGCTTGCGTGGCGCCGGCCCGGCGGCCATTCGGTAACATTGCGCCTTTCACGGGCGCGCGCCCGTGCTCTTTGATGCGCCGGCAGCACGCGTTCCCCGGCGCCCTCTTCTCGCAGTCAGAACCATGAACACCCCAACCCCCCCGTCTTTACTCAGCCGCGTGGCGATTGCCATCGGCAGCTTTTTCGCCATCCTGGGCAATGCCCGCCTGGCCGGCGACATCCGGCGCCTGCGCGCGGGCGAGCCGCTGGCCGCCGACGCACCCCCCAAGGAGGTGCGCGTGGAGGTGCCGGTGGAAAAGATCATCGAAACCCGCGTCGAAGTGCCGGTCGAGAAAATCGTCGAAAAGCGCGTGGAGGTGGCCACGCACACTGCCGCGCTGCAGCTGCTGGGCCTGATGCAGCGCGAGGCGCGCTTCGTGGACTTCATCCAGGAAGATGTGGCGCCCTACAGCGACGCCGAGATCGGCGCCGCCGCGCGGGTGGTGCACGGGGGCTGCCGCAAGCTGCTGGCCGAGCATTTCACCATCGCCCCCGTGCGCCCCGAGGCCGAGGGCAGCCGCGTCACGCTGCCGACCGGCTTTGACGCCGCCGCCGTGCGCCTGGCCGGCAACGTGGTGGGCCAGGCGCCGTTCACCGGCCAGCTCACGCACCGCGGCTGGCGGGCCACCGATGTGCGCCTGCCGCAGCTCACCGATGCCGGCGCCGCCGCCATCCTGGCCCAGGCGGAGGTGGAACTATGACTATCGAAACAGTAGCTGCTGGCGCCCAACCCACGGGCGATGAAGCCCGATTTTCCATTGGCATCGACCTCGGCACCACGCATTGCGCCCTGTCCTGGGTCGATCGCGCCGCCAGCGATGGCGACGAGGTGGTGCAGGGGGTGCTGGACATCCCCCAGCTCACCGGCCCGGCCAGCGTGGAGGGGCGCGCGCTGCTGCCGTCCTTCCTGTATCTGCCGCACGAGAGCGAACTGAACCCGGCCGACCTGGCCCTGCCCTGGGACGGCAGCGAAGACGGCACAGACGGCGTGGCCGGCATCGTCGGCGAATTCGCGCGCACGCGCGGCGCGGCCACGCCGATACGCCTGGTCAGCAGCGCCAAGAGCTGGCTGTGCCACCCCGGCGTGGACCGGCGCGCGCCGCTGCTGCCGGCCGAG
>JAFEEP010000004.1 GCA_018241045.1 Pseudomonadota bacterium
AAAACGAGTGTGCGTACGCGGCCGAAGAAGCCATCTTCCTTGCGGGTGAACGCTCCAATCTGAGTCATTGCAATGATCCTCATCTGGTTGGAGAAGCGAGCCATTACGGCTCGTCGGAGACCGGCGCACGGAGGAATTCCGCGGCCGGATCGGCGGCACCGGTGGTCCAGACGGGAATGGCGCGACCGATGATGGTGGTGATGGGAAGCGGCCCGAAGTAGCGGCTGTCGAAGCTGTCGGAGCTGTCCCAATTCATGAAAAAGGCTTCGCCGTCATGAAGCGTGCGGCAGCCTTGCCAGTCGGGCAGCGGTCGGCCGCGCGTGTCGCGCGCGAGCGCCTGTCCGTAGATTCCGTCATAGGCGATGATGGCGCTGCCGCGCCGGCAGATCGTCGTGCCGCCGAGCGCCAGGACCCGCTTGATGAGAGGCAGGCCGCGCGGCAGATAGCGACGTTCGTCGAGAAATGCCGCCAGCTCCGCGGGCGGCATGACGACGGCGAGATCGGTGACGTCGACCTGGTCGCCGGGAACGATGCGGTAGAGCCCGATCGGCACGCTCGTGGATGCGTTCCAGATGAACCGGATGTCCGGCCGGCTCCAGGCCGGCACGACGATCAAAGCTGCGCCAGCAAGCATCGACAGCAACGTCATGTGGCGCCAGATCATGGCGAAACCTCGCGCCGCAACAGCCAGGCGCGGTGCTGCTCGGGGCTGTAGATGCGGAACGGTTCGTTGACGCTGATGCGATGGTTGAGATGCCGCCAGTGTTCTGGCGCAACGTCAGCGGGATCGATATCGAGCGCTTCGATCGCGTCGATCGCGGCCAGCACGCGCTGCACCTTCGGCCATCCGCTGATCCGCAACAGGATGTCGCCGCCGGGGCGCACGAACGGCAGCGTCTGATACGGCTCGCCGGTCGTCACGGTGCGCAGGATGTCGATCCGCGAGATGATCGTGCCGTATTCATTGGCCGCCCAACGGACGAAGGCGAAGATACTTCCGGGTACGAAACTGACGATGCGTCGATGGCGGTCGAGACGCTGTTCGTCGACGATGTGCCCGAAGCGGATACGGTGCTCGATGCGCTTTTCGCGCCACGTCAGTTCGACCAGCGTGTGGTCGGTTGGTCCGCTCGCGCGCAGGTCTGCCGTCATGGCCGCAACCCTCGGACGAAGCGCGACACGATGATGTTAAGGCAGTCGCAACCGATCGGACGTGCGATAGTCCCGCGTCCACAATTCCGCGAGGTGGCGTGCCGCGTTAGCAAAAGTCCGAAGGACTTTGAGTTAGGAAAGTTAGAGGGGGACAAATCCGCCTTGTCGCGCCAGACAGTTAAGAGGCGCGCGCGTTCCCAATAGTACGGGACTCGCGTTCCTGATAGTACGGGTGTCGGCGTTCCCAATAGTACGGGTCCATCCACACCTTTTGCACCGGCGCGTGCCATGTTCATCGCACGCCTCCCTGCCGCTGGAGCGGCGCAACGGTGCAGTCGGAACCCGCGGGCCGGAAGATCAGGCGCTGCCGGCCGTCGGGATCGTCGATCAGTGTCAGGTGGTAGCCGGGCAACGGCTGGCGCTGGACGATGGCGCGCAGCTCGAACCGGAAACGGCGCAGCGGCGACAGGCTGCCGGACTTCAGATGCAGGTGCGGGAGATCGAAGCTCCAGCCGTGCGTCTGCCGGCCGCCATGCTTGCGCACGAGGCGATACAGCCAGCGCTCGAGCCCGCCGGTCAGGTGGAAATAGGCACGGTCAATGGTGAGGATCAGCGCGTCGTCGAGAACGCCGGCATAGAACCAGTCCGGCAGGATCAATTCGATCCCGAGCGGTCGGCCGGTCGCGTCGAGACGTTCTTTCCATTCGTTGATCCACGAGAAGCGGTGCCGCCGCCGCTCGGACGGCTGGCGGATCGAGGTGACGACGGTGGTGGATTGCAGCCGGTCGAGCGCCGCCTTCAGGCGGTCGTAGCTCAGGCCGGAATCGCTGCGGCCGACGAAGGTGAGGATCTCATACGGTGTGGCGGCCATCAGGCGCGACGTGCGCAGCCCGCGGTCGCGCGCGTCGACGATCTGGCTGGCGGCCCAGATCAGCACGTCGGCGTCCCAGATCGTGGCCATGCCGTGCTCCGCGGTCGCTTCGACGCGGATCGATACCTCGCCCATGCGGAAGTCGATCGGCGTCACACGACGCACTTTGGCGAGGGAAAAGAACGGCCAGGACATCAAGTCCTGCGCGTCGCGGGCAGCGATGTCACCGGCGCGCGCCCGGAAGAGTTCGAGTTGCTGACTGTCGTATGAGCGGCTCGCCGACATAGCGATGCTCAGCGCGCAGTGCCGGCCGCATGACCAGCCGCGGATTCCGAAGTAGACTGCCGCGCGCAACCGTCAACCCATGCCTCAAGATCGGCGACGGCGTAGACCACGCGGCCGCCGAGCTTGTGATAGACCGGCCCGGTGCCGTCGCAGCGGTGTTTCTCCAACGTGCGAGGAGACAGATCGAGCAAGCGCGCAGCCTCGGGCGTTCGCACGAAACGCGGCCAATTCTTATCGGTCTTCTCCAGCATTGCGGACCTCCGTCGCAGCCGCCATCACGGCGGCGAGTCGGGTGCGACGATGGCGAAAAATTCGCGGCTCGGAGGAGTGACGAAATTCGTAGCCGTTAACAGAAGTGTCCCCCCTTCCCGCCTGGCGCGACATGCGTGGGTGCCGATGGCCGGGCCGCTGCGCATCAGGATCGGGATGACGTGTCAGGTCTTGCGATCAACATTGTGCCGCTGGTGTCTCGCCCGGGGAGCGAGCCAGCGCAGATATCCGCCTTCGATGCGTTCACGGGCGGCGGCAAGAATGCGGGCCAGCCGCCGTCGCTCCGGCGCGTTCTTCCAGTCGAGCGCGCGCAACGTCCTGACCTTCTCGTTGATCAGGATACTCGCAATCAAACGACGCGGCTCGCCGGATTCCACGCCGTCCCATACGCGCAGCATCAGCGCGGCCCGGTGAAGCTGGAAACGGGTCAGGCGTTCCTCGCGCGGCGGAGGTCCGGATCGCTCGCCACTGATGTGCCGGTAGAGTCGAAGCGCATTTTTCCTGCGCCAATGGAAATGCTCGTCGAACGGCAGAAAAACGCCTGCCTGTACGACCGTATCACCGCTCGGAAGCCAGACGCCGAGATCGCCTTGTACGTCTTCGACGACACCATGCAATCCGTCGCTGCTCGGTTCTCCGCGAATGGATAGCGTTGCGGGGTCAGGTAAGGAACGCGCGGCAAAGCCTTCCGGCGCGGCCGTGACAATGAGCGTGGCAGGGTTGAGCTGCGGCAGCCATATCGGCTGCACGACCAAAGCCGATGCAGCGGGGTCCGCCGCGAAAGGCCAGCCCCCAGCGGCGTGAAAGGCGCGCTATCGCCTCACGCTTCTCAAGCCTTCCCGAGACGACGGCTTCCGCCACGGCATGATAGTCTTTGCGATATTGCTTGTTGCGGCGCAGGAACTCGAACGTGATGCCGCCACGGTCGAGCCGGCTCAACTGTTCCTCGAATTGCGGTGAGCGCCAGTCTTGCAGCGGCTCCATGACGCGACCTCCCCCTCAGTCGTTGGCTTCGGGATGATTCCGTCTATGGCGAAGACCGGGAAAACGGCAAGACAGATAATCGGAATGCAGAGGGTTCTTCGACCGGACAACAAATTCACTTTGGCTGTCGTGATGAGAGACGTCGCGGAACTTACTGCATGCGGGGTTCAAGCAGGTGACGGTAGCCGTTCTCGGTCATCCAGCGCGCTCGAGCCAAATGGCTGTCATGAATCCGCTTGGCGCGTTCGGGATCGGATGTCACGTCAAAGCCGAATACGATTTTGACAACCTCGCGCCAATCGGCACCTTCCTCGGCGGCGTCCAACAGACGCAGATAGGTAGCAAGGTGCGCCTCATCATATGCGTTCACCCGATCGGTCAGCGGCGGACTGTCCTTGAAGTTAGGCTTTGTCATCGACGTGCCTCTGACTTATGCGCTTTAGATTCAAACTGGATTATCCGGTTACCCCCGCAATCGAACTTTCGGCGACATTCCTTCTCCAGACGCGGAATAATGTTATGCCGCAGATGCGATAAATAGTCTGACAACTTGACGCTTTCGTGCCAGCGGCGGGCATTGCCGTATCCAGGACGATCTTCTTTTTTTGCAGGCGGGCGGTGATGTCTGCGCGTTATCAGGTATCGGCGCGCAGAAACTCGATCGGGTCGATGTCGAGCGCGAGGGCGAGTTTCTCCAGCATATCGATGGAGGCGGCATATTCTTCGCGTTCCAACATGCCGACGTAATTGCGGTTGACCTGGGCAAGATGGGCAAGCTCCTCCTGCGAGACAGATTTCTCCTGTCTCAGCCGACGCAGGTTCCTTGCGACTCTCTCCCGTAAGTTCATGCGGGAGGAGTCACCGGCTACCTAATATACTTCCACCCAATATACTAGGTATTCGACGAGCCGTCATCGTCCCTTAGCCGGTCGGTGCGTGAATCGCGAGCCGGGCGCAGTCCGGCGAGCGGCGGCCGTGTTCTGCGCACGGCCGCGCCGCCGATCTGCAACGCTGGATCGGCGCGAAATTTTCCGAAGGTGCAAAGCCTGAAAGGCGGAGAGCCGCGCAACCGGCGCGGCCTTCGCTGATTATATCGCCTTCTCCAGCAGGGTCTTTGCCTTCCCCTCCAGTTCCAGGCGCGTGTCCTGATGCGCCTTGGTGCGGGCATGCGCCGTCATGCCCTGCACAAAGTCAAAGATGCTTTCGGGCGGGCGGCCTTCTTCCGAAAGCACGGTCTCTATGATCCTGCCGGTTTCGGCCTTGCTGAACCCGCGCTTGCGCAGGAAGGTTTCGCGGTCCTCATCGGTGCGGGCAACAATATGTTCGCGCGCCGCCTTGATCCCGTCGACGAATGGCGCGGGCGAGGAATGGGCGAAGCTGGTCAATGCCGGTGCCGCCTCTTGGGCGAAGCGTTGCGCGGCAAACTTGCTGTGCCGGATGCTGATTTCCTCGAACCCTTCCACGCCCCACAAATTGCGGTTCATGCAAACGGCGCGGAGATAGAAAGACGCAATACCAAGTGTCTTGCTGCCGACTTCGCTATTCCAGCAATAGAAGCCCCGGAAATACAGATCCGGCTCGCCGTTCGGCAGGCGTCCGGCCTCGATGGGGTGCGTGTCGTCCACAAGGAAAAGGAAAACATCGCGGTCGCTGGCGTAAAGCGTGGTGGTGTCCTTGGTGATATCCACGAACGGATTGTGCGTCATGGTCGCCCAATCCAAAACGCCCGGCACTTTCCACATGGTATCGCCCGTGCCGTTGCCCGCGATCTTCATCACGGCGGCGACAAGCTCATGGTCCCAGATGCGGCCGTAGTCCGGTCCGGTCACGGCGCGCAGTTCAATGCGTCCGTCTTCCGCTTCCAGCGTCTTCACAAGCTCGGCGCGATGCGACAGCAAGCCATGCTGTAAGTTGATGCCTGCGAGCGGCGCGGCAAGCTGGCGCATATAGGTTGCGGGTGCGCCGACAAGGCTGCACAACTGCCCAAAGCTCCAATGCGTCGGGGAAATCGGCTGGTCCTGTCCGGGGACGATCAGCGAAAGCCGCTCGGCGTTGTCCCTGCTCGCCTCAACGCGAACGGCGCGGCTTTCGACGGTGCGGGTCTTCGCACGATCCGCGCGCATCTTCACGGCATCGTAAAGCTCTGTGAGCGACAAATAACGCTGATCGTTCGGGCGAGAGAACCATTCCGACGACACACGTCCGATCCGCTGCCCGCGCGAGATGTCCACGCGGAAACCGCTATTCACTGCCTGCTGGTTCTGGTTGCTGCTGATGAAGCTCATCGTCCTGTCCTTTCCCGTTAATGCCGAAGGCATGTCCCCCGACATGCCTTCCGGGGGCGCGTGAGCGCGCGGGGATGGAGGGGGCATATGCCGGCGCGCGGGGCCGGGCTGCGAGGCGAGCGGAGCGGTTGACAATGTGATGCCGACGTGGTGATCGGCCGCTCTGCGAGGCCGCGGCCCTGCTCCGCAACAGGCGGCATTTGCGGGGAGCAAGGGGTAAGACCCCTTGGCTCCCCACTCGATCGGCAAGGGCTTCAGCCGCAGCCGATCGGAACAATGCGAGCGCAGCTCGCCGTATTCCTTATCTTGCGGTGGCGGATATGAGCATGACGAAGCCCCGCTTGCGCGGGGCCTCGCTGGTGGCCGGTCTCAGTCGGCGGCGCGACGGCGCGACCAGATGAGCGCCAGATCCTCGCTTTCGCTCTCCACCAGGCTCGCATAGATTGGAGCCGGGAACGACGGGTCGTCGAGCTTGACGGAGAGGTAGTCGTTGCCCTTGTCGGACGTCTTCTTCCACGCCGCCCCGAACTCCGTTCCAGCGGCGATGACGCGGTAGTCCGGACCCTTCTCGTTGTCGCCTTCGGCGGCGACGAACTTCACCGACTTGACGTTGAGGGTGAGTGTCTTGACCGAGCCGCTGTAGCCGTCTTAGGTCAGCCGTCA
>JAFEEP010000500.1 GCA_018241045.1 Pseudomonadota bacterium
GGGAAGACAACTGGCGCCGCTTCGCCGCCTTCGGGCGCGTGGCGGCGGACGTCGCGGGCGGGGCGGGCATGGGCAAGGCGGGGCGCTTTGACGCGATCCACGCGCACGATTGGCAGGCGGGGCTGGCGCTCGCCTACAACCGCTATGCGCCGTTTGGCGGCGATCCCCTGCCCAGCGTGATGACCATCCATAACATGGCGTTCCAGGGCTATTTCGACGCGCGGATCTTCCGCGCGCTCGGCCTGCCGCGCGCGGCCTGGTCGATCGAAGGGGTGGAAAGCTATGGCGGGGTCGGGTTCCTCAAGGCGGGGCTGCAATCGGCCAGTGTGGTCACCACCGTCAGTCCAAGCTACGCCGCGGAGATCCGCCTGCCCGAATTCGGCATGGGGCTGGAAGGGCTGATCGCCAGCCGGGGCGAGCAGGTGGTCGGCATCCTCAACGGGATCGACCGCCACGACTGGAACCCGGCCAGCGATCCGGCGCTGTCCGCCGGCTTTACCACCAAGACCCTCGGCGCGCGCAAGGCCAACAAGCGCGCGGTCGAGGTAGCCTTCGGGCTCGACAAGGACGATGGCCCGCTGTTCGTGGTGATCAGCCGCCTGACCTGGCAGAAGGGCATCGACGTCCTGCTTGAGGTGATCGACCATATCGTCGGGCTCGGCGGACGGCTTGCACTGCTCGGTTCGGGCGATGGAACGATCGAACACCAGTTGCACCAGGCCGCCGCGCGCCATCCCGGCAGGATCGGGGTGCGGATCGACTATGACGAGGCGCTGGCGCACCTCCTTCAGGGCGGCGGCGACGCGATTCTGGTGCCCAGCCGCTTCGAACCTTGCGGGCTAACCCAGCTTTACGGACTCGCCTATGGCTGCGTGCCGGTGGTGGCGCGGACCGGCGGCCTTGCTGATACGGTGATCGATGCCAACCTGGCCGCGCTGGCGCAGGGCGCGGCGACCGGGGTGCAATTCGTCGGCGTCACCTATCACGCGCTTGCCGCCGCGATCACCCGCACCGTCGCGCTGTACCGCGACCGTGCGACGTGGAAGCAGATCCAGAAGAACGCCATGGCCTGCGATTTTTCGTGGGGCCGCAGCGGCAAGGCCTATGCCGCGCTCTACCGCCAGATAACGAGCCCCATGCCATGACCATCGTTACCCATCCGACCACACCCTTTGCCGATCAGAAGCCGGGCACCTCGGGCCTGCGCAAGAAGGTCAGGGTGTTCGAACAGCCCAACTATGCCGAGAACTTCATTCAGGCGGTGTTCGATGTGGCCCAGCCCCAGGCGGGGGCGACCCTGGTGATTGGCGGCGACGGGCGCTACCACAACCGCGCGGTGATCCAGCAGGCGATCCGCATGGCTGCGGCGAACGGCTATGGCCGGGTGCTGGTCGGGCAGGGAGGCATCCTCTCGACCCCGGCGGCAAGCTGCGTGATCCGCAAGCACGCGGCCAGCGGCGGACTGATCCTTTCGGCCAGCCACAACCCCGGCGGCCCGGACGAGGATTTCGGGATCAAGTACAACGGCGCCAACGGCGGCCCCGCGCCCGAAGGCGTGACCGAGGCGATATACGCCCGCACCCGCGAGATCGATCGCTGGCTGGGAGTGGACAGCCCCGACATCGATCTCGACATCATCGGCACGGTCACGGTCGGGGACATGGCGGTCGAGGTGATCGACCCCGTCGCCGACTATGCCGAACTGATGGAAAGCCTGTTCGACTTTGCCGCGATCCGCGCGGCGGTGGCGGGCGGCCTGTCGATGGCCTTCGACGCCATGCACGCGGTTACCGGGCCCTATGCTCACGAAATCCTCGAACGACGGCTGGGCTTCCCGGTGGGTACGGTGCGCAACGGCACCCCGCTTGAGGATTTCGGCGGCCACCACCCCGATCCCAACCTGGTCCATGCCAAGGTGCTTTATGATCTGATGATGGACCCCGAAATGGCCCCGGCGCTGGGCGCGGCATCGGACGGCGATGGCGATCGCAACCTGATCATCGGCAAGGGCATCTTCATTACCCCGTCGGATTCGCTGGCCATGCTCGCCGCCAACGCCCACCTGGCCCCGGCCTATGCCGGCGGCCTGAAAGGCATCGCCCGTTCGATGCCGACCAGCCAGGCGGCAGACCGCGTGGCTGCGGCGCTGGATATCCCCGCCTTTGAAACGCCGACCGGCTGGAAGTTCTTCGGCAACCTGCTCGACGCCGGCATGGCGACGCTGTGCGGCGAGGAAAGCGCGGGCACCGGTTCCGACCATGTCCGTGAAAAGGACGGGTTGTGGGCGGTACTGCTGTGGCTCAACGTGCTGGCGGTGCGCGGCATTTCAGTGGCTGAACTGGCCCGCGAGCATTGGGCGCAGTTCGGGCGCAATTACTATGCGCGCCATGACTACGAGGGGGTTGAAAGTGATCGCGCCGAGGCGCTGATGCACGACCTTGAAGGTGCGTTGGCCACACTGCCCGGGCGCAACTTCGGCCCACTTGTGGTCGAGGCTGCCGACAGCTTTTCCTATCGCGACCCGGTCGACCA
>JAFEEP010000501.1 GCA_018241045.1 Pseudomonadota bacterium
ACCCGGTGTCACCGACTTCGGCAAAGCCGCCCTGAACCTCGATCTCCTCGGGCGTCGCGCCCCCCTTCTTGTAGATCTTCAGCGAGCCGTCGCGAACGGTCGACATGAAGGGCGCGTGGCCCTCGAGCACGCCGAACTCGCCCTCGGTGCCCGGGACGACGACCATGTAAACGTCCTCGGAACGGACAAGACGGGCCGGGGTGACGAGTTCGAAGTGGAGCATCTACATCTCCCTCCGCTTGCCGGAGGGCCTCTGATCTCCCCTCCCGCTGGCGGGAGGGGCTGGGGGAGGGCCTGTCACTTCCAGAGAGGGCGGCCCAACAGGCCCTCCCCTGACCGCTCCCGCTGGCGGGAAGCAGAATGCGGCGCCGGGGGCTATGCCCCGGCGGGCAAAATCAGGCCTCGTCAGCCATCTTCTTGGCCTTGGCGACCGCTTCGTCGATCCCGCCGACCATGTAGAAGGCGGCTTCGGGGAGGTGATCGTACTCGCCGTCGACCACCGCCTTGAACGAACGCACGGTGTCTTCCACCTGGACGAACTTGCCCGGGATGTTGGTGAAGACTTCGGCGACGTGGAACGGCTGCGACAGGAAGCGCTGGATCTTGCGGGCGCGGGCGACGGTGAGCTTATCTTCTTCCGAAAGCTCGTCCATGCCCAGGATCGCGATGATGTCCTGCAGCGACTTGTACTTCTGCAGCGTTTCCTGAACGCGGCGGGCGACGTCGTAGTGCTCCTGGCCGACGACGGCCGGAGACAGAACGCGCGAGGTGGAGTCGAGCGGGTCGACCGCCGGGTAGATGCCCAGCTCCGAGATTGCGCGGCTCAGCGTGGTGGTGGCGTCAAGGTGCGCGAACGAGGTGGCCGGCGCCGGGTCGGTCAAGTCGTCCGCGGGAACGTAGATCGCCTGAACCGAGGTAATCGAGCCCTTGGTGGTCGAGGTGATGCGTTCCTGCAGCGCGCCCATGTCGGTCGCCAGGGTCGGCTGATAGCCCACCGCCGAAGGAATACGGCCAAGCAGCGCCGACACTTCCGAACCCGCCTGGGTGAAGCGGAAGATGTTGTCGACGAAGAACAGCACGTCCTGGCCTTCCTGGTCGCGGAAGTACTCGGCCATGGTCAGGCCCGAGAGCGCGACGCGGGCGCGGGCGCCCGGGGGCTCGTTCATCTGGCCGAACACCAGGGCGACCTTCGACCCATCCGGGGTCGGGTTGCCGTCGGCGTCCTTGGCGATGACCCCGGCGTCGAGGAACTCGTGGTAGAGGTCGTTGCCTTCACGGGTGCGTTCACCGACGCCCGCGAAGACCGAGACGCCGCCGTGGCCCTTGGCGATGTTGTTGATCAGTTCCTGGATCAGCACGGTCTTGCCGACGCCCGCGCCGCCGAACAGGCCGATCTTGCCGCCCTTGGCGTAAGGGGCGAGAAGGTCGATCACCTTGATGCCGGTGACCAGGATCGCCGCTTCGGTCGACTGGTCGACGAATTCGGGAGCCTTGGCGTGGATCGGGCTGCGCAGGTCGGTGCCCACCGGACCGCGCTCGTCGATCGGATCGCCGACGACGTTGAGGATGCGGCCCAGCGTCTGCGGCCCGACCGGAACCGAGATCTGCGCGCCGGTGTTGCTCACCGGCTGGCCGCGGGTCAGCCCCTCGGTCGAATCCATCGCGATGGTGCGAACGGTATTCTCACCCAGATGCTGCGCCACTTCGAGGACGAGGCGGTTGCCGTTGTTCTCGGTTTCGAGCGCCGAAAGGATCGCGGGCAGCTCGCCATCGAACTGCACGTCGACGACGGCGCCGATAACCTGGCTGATCTTGCCGCCAGCGGTATTGGCGGCGGCCGGAGCGGCCTTCTTGCGGGTCTTGGGAGCGGCGGTTGCCATGTCTTGCGTTCCTTGCCTTCTAGTTCGTCGTCAGAGCGCTTCGGCGCCAGCGATAATTTCAATCAGTTCAGTGGTGATCGCGGCCTGGCGGCTGCGGTTGTACTGGATGGTCAGCTTGTTGATCAGGTCACCCGCGTTGCGCGTGGCGTTGTCCATCGCGGTCATCGAGGCGCCCTGTTCGCTCGCCATATTTTCCAGCAGCGCGCCGAACAGCTGGGTGCGCAGGTAGCGCGGCAGCAGCGCGGCGAGGATTTCTTCCTCGTCGGGCTCGTATTCCACGGCGGCGCTGGCGCCAGCAGCGGCTTCGACCTTGGGAGTCGGGACCGGGATGATCTGCTGCTCGGTCGGTTCCTGGACCAGCGCGGAGCGGAACTTCGAATAGAACAGGTGCGCGACGTCGAACTTGCCGCCCTCATAGAGGTCGACCAGCTCGGCAGCGATCCGCTCGGCCTCGTCGTAGCCGGGTTCGCGCACATCGGTGGTGTCGAACATGGCTAGCACGTCCTTGGGGAACTCACGGCGGATCACCGCGCGGCCCTTGCGCCCGACGAGGTAGAACAGCACCGTCTTGCCCTGGCCCTTGAGGCGGCGGGCGGTGGCCAGCGCATTCTTGACGATGTTCGAGTTGAACGCGCCGCACAGGCCCTTGTCGCTGTTGGCGACGACCAGCAGGTGAACCTGAACCTTGCCGGTTCCGGCAAGCAGGCGCGGGCTGCTTTCGCTGATCGTGCCCTTGCTGGCGATCGAGCCCATCACCGTGGCGAGACGCGCGGCGAAGGGGCGCGCGGCCTCGGCATTGGCCTGCGCCTTGCGCAGCTTGGCGGCGGCGACCATCTGCTTGGCCTTGGTGATCTTCTGGGTCGACTTGACCGAGTTGATCCGCCCTTTGAGTTCCTTGAGGCTTGCCATAAGTCTCTAAACTATCCTCATCTCGTCATGCTGAACTTGTTTCAGCATCCATGTCGCCTCACGCACTGTGCCATCCGGAGAGATGGACCCTGAAACAAGTTCAGGGTGACGATGAAGGTTGGGTTGGTGCCTTACGCGAACTGCTTCGCGAAGGCGTCGAGCGCGGCGACGGTCTGCTTCTTCGCGTCATCGCCGAAGTCGCGGGTGTCGCGGATCAGCTTGAGCGTGTCGGCATGGCTTTCGCGCATGAAGCTGAGCATCTCGGCTTCGTATTCGGTCACCTTGTTGACCGGGATCGCATCGAGATAGCCGTTGGTGCCCGCGAAGATCGACACGGTCTGCTCTTCGAACGAGAGCGGGCTGAACTGCGCCTGCTTGAGCAACTCGGTCAGGCGCGCGCCGCGGTTGAGCAGCTTCTGAGTCGAGGCGTCGAGGTCCGAACCGAACTGGGCGAAGGCCGCCATCTCGCGGTACTGCGCCAGTTCCAGCTTGATCGAGCCGGCCACCTTCTTCATCGCCTTGGTCTGGGCGGCGCCACCGACGCGGCTGACCGACAGGCCAACGTTGATCGCCGGGCGGATGCCCTGGTAAAACAGGCCCGTTTCAAGGAAGATCTGGCCGTCGGTGATCGAGATCACGTTGGTCGGGATATAGGCAGAAACGTCGCCAGCCTGGGTTTCGATGATCGGCAGCGCGGTCAGCGAACCGCCGCCCTGGCTGTCGTTCATCTTGGCCGCACGCTCGAGCAAACGTGAGTGCAGATAGAACACGTCGCCCGGATAGGCTTCGCGGCCCGGCGGGCGGCGCAGCAGCAGCGACATCTGGCGATAGGCGACGGCCTGCTTGGAAAGGTCGTCGTACACGATCACGGCGTGCATACCGTTGTCGCGGAAGAACTCACCCATGGTCGCGCCGGTGTAGGGTGCGAGGTACTGCAGCGGCGCGGGTTCCGAAGCGGTCGCGGCAACGACGATGGTATATTCCATCGCGCCGTTTTCTTCGAGCTGGCGGACGATCTGCGCGACGGTCGAACGCTTCTGGCCGACGGCGACGTAGATGCAGTAGAGCTTCTTCTTCTCGTCGGTGCCCTGGTTGACTTCCTTCTGGTTGATGAAGGTGTCGATCGCCACGGCGGTCTTGCCGGTCTGGCGGTCACCGATGATCAGCTCGCGCTGGCCGCGGCCGACGGGGACGAGGGCGTCAATCGCCTTGAGGCCGGTCTGCACCGGCTCGTTGACCGACTGGCGCGGGATGATGCCGGGGGCCTTGACCTCGACGCGCTCGCGCTTGTCGGCCTTGATCGGGCCCTTGCCGTCGATCGGGTTGCCCAGCGCGTCGACGACGCGGCCGAGCAGGCCCTTGCCGACCGGCACGTCGACGATGGTGCCGGTGCGCTTGACCGTATCGCCTTCGCGGATTTCGGCGTCCGAGCCGAAGATCACCACGCCGACGTTGTCGGCTTCGAGGTTGAGCGCCATGCCCTGCACGCCGTTGGCGAACTCGACCATTTCACCGGCCTGGACCTGGTCCAGCCCGTGGATGCGGGCGATACCGTCACCCACCGAGAGCACGGAACCAACTTCCGAAACCTGGGCCTGGGTGCCGAAGCTGGCGATCTGGTCCTTGATGACCTTCGAGATTTCAGCGGCGCGGATATCCATGTTCAGCCTTTCATCGCGTTAGCGAGGGTATTGAGTCGGGTGCGGATCGAGCTGTCGATCTGGGTCGAGCCGATCCGCACGACTAGGCCGCCGAGAATCTCGGGATCGACCTTTGCGGTAATCTTGACGTCCTTGCCCTGGCGGGCCTTGAGCTTTTCGCCAAGCTGCTTGAGCTGGGCGGCGCTGAGCGGGTGGGCGCTGGTGACTTCGGCGCTCGCTTCGCCGCGGGCAGCAGCGGCGATCGTCACGAAGGCGCGGATCACGTCGGGCAGAACGGCGAGGCGGCGGTTGGCCGCGAGCACGCCGAGGAAGTTCTTCGTCAGGGCCGAGAGGCCAAGCACCCCGGCCACGCCTTCGATCGCCTTGGCCGCGGCATCGCGCCCGATCTGCGGATTGCGAATCAGCGCGGCAAGATCGGCCGAACCGAGAATCGCCTGACCAAGCTTGTCGAGGTCGGATTCGACCGCGGTGACGGCTTTCTGTTCGCTCGCCAAGTCATAGAGTGCAGAGGCGTATCGCCCTTGCAGACTGGCCGTAATGCCGCCGGAAATCTCCACGCGCTCAGGTTCCTTGCATCGGGTGCGTTGACAGGGCGGACCCGGCACATGACTGCGCCACCACCCCTTGGGACGGGGGCGCGCATAGCATGATTGTGCTGCGATGCAAGGTGGGGCTAGACCAATTGCCAATACGAATGCAGCGAAGGACAATCGATGGGCGAAACGATCCACCTGACGATGGGCGATGGTCATGCCATGCCGTGCTATCACGCCATGCCGCAGGGCGAGCGCCGCGGCGGGCTGATCCTGGTGCAGGAGATATTCGGCGTCACCGACCATATCCGCGAGCTTTGTGACGAATATGCCGCCGATGGATACGAAGTCCTGAGCCCCGGCCTGTTCGACCGTCAGCAGCCCGGCTGCGAACTGGGCTACAGCGGTGCCGACTGGGAACGCGCGGTGGAGATCGCCCGCAAGGAGCATGACTGGGACCAGGGCCTCGACGACACCGCGCGCTGCATCGCCTGGATGAAGGAGAAGGGCGGCCCGGTGTTCATCATGGGCTTCTGCTTCGGCGGCTCGGTCGCCTCGCGGATGGCGCAGCTGTCCGACGATCTCGACGGCGCGAGCTGCTACTACGGCGGCTTCATCGCTACCCGCTTCGCTGACGAGGCGCCCAGGTGCGCGACGATCACCCATTTCGGGCGCTTCGATTCGATGGTCCCG
>JAFEEP010000502.1 GCA_018241045.1 Pseudomonadota bacterium
CGGGCCGTTGTGGTTGAGCAGCCGGCCGGCGTCGATGCGCAGCGTGCGGCCCGCTTCGATGATCGCGTCACGGGCGGCATCGGCCACGTTGAGCAGCTCGCCGCCTTGCAGCTCCAGATGCAAGCTGCCCGCGCTGGACACCAGCCCGGCCGTGTTGTTCAAGCCGCTGCTGTGGATGTTCAGCACGGGGCCGGCCGTGATCTCGCCGGCTGTGTTGTCCAGCAGATGCCCCGCGGTATCGATCTGCAGTTCGCCCGCCGTGCCGATGCGCCCGCGGATGTTGGTGAGCGCTGAAGGAGTGAGCACCAGGCGGGCCGCGCCGGCGAGCAGGCCGTCGGTGTTGTCGATGCCTTCAGCGCCCGCGTCGATGCTCACGCGCTGGCCCGACACCTGGCCGCCGCGGTTGTTCAGGCCCGTGCCCGCGAGCGTGACGTCCCCGTTGCTGAGCACGCGGCCGGCGTCGTTGAGCAGTAATCGACCTGGAGTCTGCACATCCACGGATCGATCCGCGCTCAAGAGGCCCTGCGTGTTGATGAGTTCGCTGCTGTGGGCCGCCAGTGCGCCGGTGTTCGAGACCGCCGTGCCGCTGGTGTTGTCCCAGGTGCTGGCTCGCACCGTCAGGTCGCCTTCGGCCACGAGCCGTCCGTGGCGGTTGACGAGGGTCTGCCCAGGCGCTTCAAACAGGAGTGCGCCGCCGCTGGTGAGTTGCCCGTTGGTGTTGTCCCAGGCGCCGGACAGCCGAGTGCCATGCGCCGAGCCGATGAACCCCTCGCGGTTGCTGGCCGTGTCGGCGCTCACCGACGTGGTGCTGCGCGAGTCGATCTCCCCGGCGTCGTTGATGAGGCGCGTGGCCTGCAACTGCAGGTCGCCTTCGGCGGTGATGGTCCCGCGGCTGTTGTCCAGCAGCGCGGCGGTGGTCGATGCGGATGTGAGTGCGGATGTGGATGTGGGTGCGGGAACGGAGGCAGAGGCGGAGGCAGAGGCAGAGGCGGAGGCAGAGGTGGAAGTGGAGGTGGAGGTGGAGGTGGAGGTGGGAACGGATGCGGCGGGCTGGGTTGAGGCCGCGCCCGCATCGAGCGGCCCGCGCACGTTCAACGTGGCGCCTGCGATCAGTTGTCCGCCATCGATGTTCACGAGCTCCGAGACGCTCATGGACAGCGCGCCGCCGGACTGCAGGCGTCCGCCGTGGTTCTCGATGCGCGCGCCTTGGAGCGTGAGGTCGTGGCCGGCGAGGATCTTGCCGGAGCCGTTGGACAGGCGCGTCACGTCGAGCGCGGCATGGGCTTGGGCGGAGAGCAGGCCTTGCGCGTCGTTGTCGAGCGCGCCCGCATCGAGCTGCAAGCTGCCGGCGGCGATGACCTGGCCGGCCACGTTGGAGAACGCCGAGCCGGCCGTGGTGACGATGACGTCGCCTTGACCTTGACCTTGGTCCTGAGCTTGAGCTTGAGCTTGAGCTTGAGCTTGAGCTTGAGCTTGAGCTTGAGCTTGAGCTTGAGCTTGAGCTTGAGCTTGAGCCTGAGCCTGAGCCTGAGCCTGAGCCGCGGCCGTCCCGGAAGGGAGCGCCGCCTGCGCAGCCGCACTGATCACTCCCCGGTCGTTGACCAGCGCGCCAGTCGTCGCCACCCGCACGCGGCCTGTGCCGAGCAGCTGCCCCTCGGTGTTGTCCAGCGAGGCGGCCTGCACGGTGAGCGCGCCTGCGGCCTGCAGCACGCCTTGCGTGTTCTCCAGCGCCGTGCCCGCCGTGTCGATGTTGAGCAGGGCGCCCGAGGCGATGACCCCGGCGCGGTTGCTCAGCGGCCCGGCCCGCAGGCTCAAGGCATCCGGCGTGTCGCCGTATCCCATGAGCAACCCACCGTCGTTGTTCACACCGCCGGCGTTCAGCTCCAGCCGCAAGCGTGGGGCGCTGATGGCGCCGCGGCGGTTGTCCAGCTGCGGGCCTTGCAGCAGCACCTGCTCGCCCGCGGTGATCGTGCCACCCCGGTTGCTCAAGGCTTCGGTGCCATCGAGTTCCGCGCGGAGTTCCACGCGTGCGGCCGCGGAGACGAGCCCCGCATCGTTCGCCACAGATTGCCCGGTCAGCATCACGCTGCCTGCGTTGGACACGAGCTGCCCGCTGCGGTTGGACAGCAAGCCCGCCGCATGCGCCTGCACGCTGTCGCGCGCCACGATACGGCCTTGCGCGTTCGACAAGGTGCCGGCCTCGATGGCCATGCCCCCCGCGGCCGCCGACTCGCTGGTTCCCGAAGCCAGCAGCCCGCCATCGTTGAGCAGCGTGCCGGAGGCCGTCACGCGCAGCTCGCCGCCGCCTTCGATCGTGCCGCCCTGGTTGGACAGCGCCTGAACCTGCAACTGCGTTGCGCCTTGCGAGCGAGCGTGTCCCACGATCTGCCCGCCGGTGTTCTCGAGCGATCGGGCCTGCACGGACAGCCCATCGCCGGACACCAGCACGCCGTTCGTGTTCTCGAGCAGGGCGGAGGCGGCTGCCACAGCCACACCCGTCTGGCCCGAGATGGTGCCGCCGCGATTGCTCAGCTGCGCACCGGAGAGGTGTACCTGCGTCGCCCCGTCGCTGGCGATCAGCGCGGGCGTGTCCGAAACGGCTTCGTTGAAAAGGCTGCCTGCCGACAGTTGCACCTCGCGGCTGCCGAGCAGCTGCCCGCCTTCATTGCGCAGCGTGCCTGGGGTGTTCACACGCAGCACGCCGCCATGGGCCAGCACGGTGCCTTGGCGGTTGGCGA
>JAFEEP010000503.1 GCA_018241045.1 Pseudomonadota bacterium
CCTGACCGACAAGATCTGGCTCTATGGCGGATCGAAGGCCCAGGTGGTGAACAGCGTGACCAATGCCCACGCCGGGGTCATGCCCGCTTGGAGCGGGCGCCTCGATCCGGTAACGATCAAGATGCTGGCGCTCTACGTTCACTCGCTGGGGGGCGGTGAGGACTTCAAGGAAGCTCCGGCAACCACTCCTGCGGCGGACAGCGGCAATGCTCAACCCCAAGCCAAGTAACCAGCAATCAAGCCTTTACGAGAAGCGCAAGGTCGTCTTCCCCAAAGCGGTGGACGGCCGCTTCCGCCGCTTCAAGTGGTTTGTCATGCTGGTCACGCTGGGGATCTATTACGGCACCCCCTGGCTGCGTTGGGATCGCGGCCCCTACGCGCCCAACCAGGCGGTGCTGCTCGATCTGGCCAACCGCCGCTTCTATATGTTCAACATCGAGATCTGGCCGCAGGAGTTCTACTTCGTCGCCGGTCTGTTGATCATGGCCGGGATAGGGCTGTTCCTGGTGACCAGTGCGGTTGGCAGGGCATGGTGCGGCTATGCCTGCCCGCAGACGGTGTGGACCGATCTGTTCCAGCACGTCGACCGGCTGGTCGATGGTGATCGCAATGCCCAGCTTCGGCTTCAGGCCGCGCCGTGGGGGCCCAAGAAGGTGTGGAAGCGTGGGGTCAAGTGGACGATCTACCTGCTGATAAGCTTCTGGACCGGCGGTGCGTGGATCATGTATTTCGCCGATGCACCGACGCTGACCCATTCCTTCTGGACCGGACAGGCGGCCGGGGTGGCCTATGCCACGGTCGCCGTGCTGACCGGCACGACCTTCATCTTCGGCGGGTTCATGCGCGAGCAGATCTGCGTCTATATGTGCCCGTGGCCGCGCATCCAGACCGCGATGCTCGATGAAAAGAGCCTGATCGTCACCTACAAGGACTGGCGCGGCGAACCGCGCGGTTCGGTCAAGACCGCGGAGAAACACCCCGGCGAGGTTGGCGATTGCATCGACTGCAACGGCTGCGTCAACGTCTGCCCGACCGGCTATGACATCCGCAACGGCCCCGATATCCAGTGCATCACGTGTGCGCTGTGCATCGACGAATGCGACAAGGTCATGGCGGCGATCGGTCGTCCGCGCGGGCTGATCGACTATGCCACGCTGGAAGATTGCGAAATCGAACGCGCTGGTGGCCAGCCGCGCCCGATCCTCAAGGCACTGTTTCACACCCGTACGCTGGTTTACCTCGGTGTATGGGGGGCGCTTGGGCTGGGCCTGCTGTTCGCGCTGGGCACCCGCAAGCACATTGACATCGCGGTGCAGAAGGACCGCAACCCGCCCTTCATGACCATGTCGAGCGGCGAGATCCGCAACGCCTACACCGTCAAGCTGCGCAACATGGAAGCCCGCCCGCGCCCGATGGAAGTGACCATGGACGGCTTGTCCGGCGGCAAGATGTGGACCGACGAAACCTCGATCGCCAGCGCCGGGCGCAAGCTCAGCTACACGGTCGCGGCCGATCGGGTCGAACCGCTCAGGGTCTACGTCGTCGCGCCTGATGGCACCGCCCCGCAGCACTTCCGCTTCATCCTGCGCGCGCTCGACAAGGATGGCGGCGGGGACAGCACCGAGGTGCGCTTCGACGCCCCTGAAGGAGCCGGACAATGAAAGGCTTTACCCGCGGCCCGTTCACCGGGCGTCACGCCGCCGTGATCATCGTCGCGTTCTTCGCGGTGGTGATCTCGGTCAATCTCTACATGGCGCGCGAAGCGATCACCACTTTCGGCGGGGTCGTGGTCGAAAACAGCTACGTCGCCAGCCAGGAATACAACGGCTGGCTGCACGAGGCGGCGGCCGAACGCGCGCTCGGCTGGTCGGCCAAGGCCCACCGGCGCGGGGATGGGCGACTGGTCGTGACGCTTGAAGGCGCGCCGGGCGATGCAACGCTGGGCGGCGATGCCTGGCACCCGCTGGGCCGTCTGCCCGATCGCGCGCTGAAGTTCGATCGCCAGCCCGATGGCAGCTTCGTCTCCGAGCAGGTCCTGCCTAGCGGGCGTTGGGTCGCCCGGCTTGAGGCGAAGGCAGGGGCCAAGCGCTGGCGCACGGAGGAAGACGTCCTGTGACCGCTGCGGCCCGCAAGCCGGGCGCGGAGGCCCTCGAAACGACCGTGCTGGTCGTGCCAGGGATGCATTGCGCCGGTTGCATGGCCAAGGTCGAGCGCGGACTGGCGGCGGTTCCCGGCGTTTCCACCGCGCGGGTCAACCTGACCGCGCGTCAGGTGCGGGTCGACCACGCCCCCGGGGTGACCACCCCCACGCTGGTCGAGGCGCTGGACGATGCCGGTTTCGCCAGCCAGCCGCGCGGCGAGGAACTGGCTCCGCCTGCCTCGGCGGTGAAGCCCTTGCTCGCCCCGCTTGCCGTGGCGGGCTTTGCCTGCATGAACGTGATGCTCCTTTCGGTCAGCATCTGGTCGGGGGCGGAGGGATCGACCCGCGACCTTTTCCACTGGCTTTCAGCGGGGATCGGGGTTCCGGCGATCATCTATGCGGGGATGCCATTCTTCCGTTCGGCGTGGAGCGCGCTGCGCCGTGGCAGCACCAACATGGACGTGCCGATCTCTATCGGGGTCACGCTGGCGACTGGCCTCAGCCTGTACGAGACCGTCATTCGCGGGCCTGAAGCGTGGTTCGACGGCACCTTGATGCTGCTGTTGTTCCTGCTCGCCGGGCGCGCGCTCGACGCGATGATGCGCGATCGCGCCCGCGCCGGGGTCGATGCGCTGCTGCGCCAGGCCGCTCCCGGCGCGATGGTCGTCGGCCGCGATGGCACGCTGACCTGGCTCGCCGCGACCGACCTTGTTCCCGGCATGACCCTGCGCGTCGCTGCGGGCGAGCGGTTGGCTGCAGATGGCGAGATCGCCTCCGGTGAAAGCCGTTTCGATCAGTCGCTGCTCACCGGCGAAAGCGCAGCGGTTTCAGCCGGGCCGGGCGACGTAGTGCTGGCGGGTACGCTCAATCTCGAAGCCCCGGTCGATGTCAGGGTCAGCGCGGCGGGGCAGGGCACCACGCTCGCCGAGATCGCCCGGTTGATGGAAGCGGCGGGGCAAAGCCGTTCGGCCTATGTCCGGGTCGCCGATCGCGCCTCGCGGCTCTATGCGCCGGCGGTCCATTCGCTCGCCGCGCTGACCTTCGTCGGCTGGATGCTGGCCGGGGCGGGGGTCTATCAGGCGCTGGTCTATGCCATCGCGGTGCTCATCATCACCTGCCCCTGCGCGCTGGGCCTGGCCGTGCCGGTGGCGCAGGTCGTCGCCTCGGGCGCGCTGATGCGCAAGGGGGTCATGGTCAAGGACGGGTCGGCGCTGGAACGCATGGCAACGGTCGACCGCGCGCTGCTCGACAAGACAGGGACGCTCACCATGGGGCGCCCGCTGCCCGATGCGGCGGTGCTGGATGCGTTGCCCGAGGCGGCGGCTTCCGTCGCCCTCGCGCTCGCCTCGCACAGCCGTCACCCCCTGTCGCGCGCGCTGTCCGATGCGCTTGCCGCGCGTGGCATGCGCCCGACCGAACTGACCGATGTGCGCGAGGAGGCAGGCCAGGGCCTGCGGGCGGTATGGCAGGGGCGTGCGGTCGCGCTGCACCGGCCCGACTCCGCCAGCGGCATTGCCACCGCGCTTGACATCGCGGGCGAACCAACCTGGCTGATCCCCTTTGCCGATCGCCTCCGTCCTGACAGCGCTGCGGCCCTGGCCCAGCTTGGCGCCCTGGGGATCGACACCTCGATCATCTCGGGCGACAACGCCGCC
>JAFEEP010000504.1 GCA_018241045.1 Pseudomonadota bacterium
CAAAAAATATCTCGGTGCTCCACGGCCCGTTGACCCTGCGCGACGCACAGTACGCGCGCGACATGGGAGTGCGCCCGGTGATCAACTCGCTCGCCCAAGCGCGGCGCTGGATCGAGGTTGGGGGAGGGGCCTGCGACCTGATGGTCGACACCGGGATCAACCGGTTGGGCCTGACCCTGACCGACCTTGGCAATCCGCTGGTAGCGCGGCTGCAGATCGATGTCTTGCTGTCGCACCTTGCCTCGGCCGAAGAAGATTCGCCGCTCAACGCGCTCCAGCGCACCCGCTGGGATGAAGCGCGCCGCCAGGTCGCGCACCGCCGCGCCAGCCTTGCCAACAGTGCGGGGATCGCGTTGGGCGCTGCCTATCACGGCGATCTGACCCGGCCCGGGGTGGCTCTCTATGGCGGGGTTCCCTGTGCGGCGCTGGACGGGCATATCCGCCAGGTCGCGCGTCCCGAAGCCGCGCTGATCCAGATCCGCGATCTGGGGGCCGGTGACAGCGTCGGCTACAACGCCACTTTCACGGCCCCACACGCGATGAAGGTGGGGGTAGTCAGCCTGGGCTATGCCGATGGCTACCTGCGCTGCTGGTCGGGCAAGGGCACGATGCTGGGCGAGGATCGCAAACTGCCGGTGCTGGGCCGGATATCGATGGACATGACCGTGATCGACCTCACCCCCGCGCCCGATCTTGCCGAGGGCGACTGGGTCGAAGTCGTCTATGATCTACCGATGGCGGCGAAGCTGTCCGGCCTGTCCCAATATGAACTGCTCACCGGGCTGGGGCGCCGGTTTCCGCGCTGATGCTGCGCGGCAAGGTTTTGTTGCATTGCCGTTGTTGCAGGTGCTAACATCGCCGAAAGCGGGGCCAATGCCCGCAGGGGACAGGGCATGAGCGAAGCAGTTGGCGAAACCGTGATCATCAAGAAATACGCCAACCGGCGGCTCTACAACACCAAGTCGTCAAGTTATATCACGCTTGATCACCTGGCGAAGATGACGCGCGAAGGGGTCGACTTCAAGGTACTCGACGCCAAGACCGGGGCCGACATCACCCATTCGATCCTGACCCAGATCATCATGGAAGAAGAAAGCGCCGGGGGCGAACAGATGCTGCCGGTCAACTTCCTGCGCCAGCTCATCGGTATGTATGGCAATTCGATGCAAAGCCTCGTGCCGCACTACCTCGAAGCCTCGATGGAAAACTTCCGTTCGAACCAGACCAAGCTGCGCGAGGCGTTCGAGGCGAGCCTGGGCGCGAACCCGCTCGCCAAGCTGGCGCAGCAGAACCTTGCCATGTTCAAGGCCGCTGCCTCGGCCTTCGTTCCCGGCCTTGCCGATGACAAGGGCGCTGGCAAGGACGCGGACAAGGGCGGCGACCGCGAGGAAGAGATCGCAGCGCTGCGCGCGCAGATGGCCGCGATGCAGGAAAAGCTCGACAAGCTGGGCAAGTGATCGCCGTTTGAACCGACGGCAATAAATCGCTAACGGGCCGCATGGCCAATCCTTCTAACATCCGTCACGCCCTCTCCATTACCCGCGAGGCCGATTTCGCCGCCTGGTATCAGGAGGTCATCTCCGAAGCCGAAATGGCCGAGGAAAGCGGCGTACGCGGCTGCATGGTGATCAAGCCGTGGGGCTACGGCATCTGGGAACGCATCCAGAAGCTGATGGACGCGCGGATCAAGGCCGCCGGGGTCGACAACTGCTACTTTCCGCTGTTCATCCCCTTGTCCTATTTCGCCGAGGAGGCGGAGCACGTCGAAGGCTTCGCCAAGGAAATGGCCGTGGTTACCCATCACCGGCTGATCCAGGACGGCAAGGGCGGGCTGGTCCCCGATCCCGAGGCCAAGCTGGAAGAGCCGCTGATCGTGCGGCCGACCTCGGAAACGGTGATCGGCAAGGCTATGGCGCGCTGGATCCAGTCGTGGCGCGATCTGCCCTTGCTGACCAACCAGTGGGCCAACGTGGTGCGCTGGGAAATGCGCACCCGGATGTTCCTGCGCACCAGTGAATTCCTCTGGCAGGAGGGGCACACCGCCCATGCCGATCGCGATGACGCGATGAAGGAAACGCTGCGCGCGCTGGAGATGTACCGTCAGGTGGCCGAGGACGATCTGGCGATTCCGGTGATGGTTGGCGAAAAGCCTGAGAACGAGCGCTTCCCGGGCGCGGTCGCGACCTATTCGATCGAGGCGATGATGCAGGATGGCAAGGCGCTGCAGGCCGGCACTTCGCACTATCTTGGCACCGGCTTCGCTGAGGCAGCGGGGATCCGCTATCAGGACAAGGACGGCCAGCAGACGCTGTGCCACACGACATCGTGGGGTGTGTCGACCCGGATGATCGGCGGATTGATCATGGTTCATGGCGACGACGACGGGCTGCGCGTGCCGCCGCGCGTCGCGCCGCAGCAGATCGTCATCCTGCCGATGCTGCGCGATGACGATGGGGACGAGGCGCTGCTGACCTATTGCGAGGACCTGCGCGGCAAGCTGGCGGCGCAGTCAGCGCTGGGCGAACCGATCCGCGTCATGCTCGACAAGCGCGCCGGCAAGGCCACGCAAAAGCGCTGGGCCTGGGTCAAGAAGGGCGTGCCGCTGATTCTCGAGATCGGCGGACGCGATGCCGCGGGTGGCCAGGTTTCCGTGCTGCGCCGCGACCGGCTGTGGCGCAACGACGGCAAGATCAATTTCATCGCACAGAGCAAGGACGAATTCCTGGTCCAGGCCGTGGCCGAACTTGAGGACGTGCAGCGCGCGCTTCATGCCGACGCGACCGGGCGTCGTGACGCACAAATCATCCGCACGATCACTGACCTCGCCGGGCTCCAAGCGTTCTTCGCGGAGGACAAGCGCTATCCCGGCTGGGTCGAACTGGCCTGGTCGCGCCCGACCGGCGCGGCGCTGGAAGCCGTGGTGCAACAGCTCAAGGCTCTCAAACTGACGATCCGCAACACCCCGCTCAACGACGTGCCGGTCTCAGGCACCTGCCCGTTCACCGGCGAACCAGCGGTGGAGCGGATCTACGTCGCGCGGTCCTACTGAGTTGGTGCGCCAGCCCAAATCACAACCCGGCCTGCCGACCCGCCAGCAGGTGCTCGACTTCATTGCCAAGTCGGAGGAGCCGGTCGGCAAACGCGAAATTGCAAAGGCGTTCGGACTCAAGGGGCAGGAGAAGATCCAGCTCAAGGCGCTGCTCAAGGACATGGCCGAGGAAGGGCTGATCGACGGCAATCGCACCGCGTTTCACAGCATGGGCGGGGTGCCCAAGGTGACCGTGCTGCGGGTCGTCGCTATTGACGAGGGCGAGGCGATCGCCGTGCCCGATGCCTGGACGCCGGACGATGCCACGCCGCCGCCGCGCCTGCGTCTGCGCGAAGGGAAAGGGCGCGGCTCCGCGCTGCGCAAAGGCGACCGCGTGCTCGCCCGTACCGAGGAAACCGGCAGCGGCTGGATCGCGCACCCGATGAAAAAGCTGCCCGCCCGCACCGATCAGGTGATGGGCGTGGTCGAGATCGACAAGACCGGCAAGGGCTGGCTCGCTCCGGTCGACAAGCGCGAACGCAACGCCGCGCCGATCGCCGATTTGGGCGGCGCTGAGGAGGGGCAGCTTGTGCTGGCCGAACCGGCAGGCAAGTCGCCGCGCTCTGGCGTCAAGGTCACCGCCATCCTGGGCGATCCCCTTGCCCCCAAGGCGTTCAGCCTGATCGCCATCCACAAATATGGCCTGCCCTTCGCCTTCGATCCCGACGCCGTGACCGAGGCTGAGCGCGCCGCCAGGCTGCCGCTCACACCCGAAACCCGTGAGGATCTGCGCCACCTGCCGATCGTAGCGATCGACCCCAGCGACGCGCGCGATCACGACGATGCGATCTGGGCCGAGCCCGATGGCAATGGCGGCTTCCGCGCCGTGATCGCGATCGCCGACGTCAGCTATTACGTCCGCCCGGGCGGCGCGCTCGATCGCGAGGCGCGGCGGCGGGGCAATTCGGCCTATTTCCCCGATCGCGTCGTGCCGATGCTGCCCGAAGTTCTGAGCGCCAACGTCTGCTCGCTCCGCGCCGGGGAACCGCGCGCGGCGATGGCCTGCCACATCGACATCGCCGCAAACGGCAAGGTCGCCGCGTGGCGCTTCACCCGCGCGGTGGTCCAGATTGCCGAGGTCATCGCCTATGAAGAAGCGCAGCGGCGCGTCGACGCGGGCGAGGGGGGCAGCACCCTCGACAATCTGTGGGCCGCGTGGCGCGCGCTGGCGCAGGCGCGCGAGGATCGCGATCCGCTTGCGCTCGAATTGCCTGAACGCCGCGTCGTGCTCAACGAACAGGGCAAGATCGAGGAAATTCGCCTGCGCGAACGGCTCGACGCGCACCAGGTGGTCGAGGATTTCATGATCGCCGCCAACGTCGCCGCGGCCAAGGCGCTGGAGAGCAAGGTCTCGCCGGTGGTCTATCGCATCCACGAGCCGCCGAGCCGGGAAAAACTCGTCGCGCTGAAGGACTATCTCGCCACCTTCGATCGCAAGCTGGCGCTGGGGCAAGTGATCACACCCGGACTGTTCAACCGGATGCTCAAGGATGTTGCCGACGAAAGCG
>JAFEEP010000505.1 GCA_018241045.1 Pseudomonadota bacterium
ACGCGCTTGGCGAAGGGCGGAGAGACCTTCCCGAAATGCGCGGTGATGAGCGGCGTCTGCGGCGGCGCGAACACCACGAAGTCCCCGCGCGCCGGGCGGCGGTGCTTGTCGATCCAGAACGCCCAGTTGGGGAGCGATTGGGTCGTGTTGATCAGGATCGCATGATCGTCGCGCCAGCTCGCGAGCGAGGAACTGGCCGCCAGCGTCGCGGCAAGCGCGCCGATCACCAGCCAGCGCCGGGCGTGCGAGGATCGCTGGGTGAGCGGCTCAGTTGACGGGAGCACTGCCCTGTCCTCCAAAGGCAGCGCCCGGCATCGGGGCCGCTGCCTGCGGGGCCCCCTGCCCGTTCATTGCCGCGCGCATCGCGCCCATGACCTCACCCGCAGACGCATTGGCAGCTTGGGGCATCTTGACCTTGGCATAGACTTCGCGGCGGACTTCGGCGGTGATGTCGGGAACATTGCCGGCCAGCACGGCCTCGCCTACCAGCACGATCTGGCCGGAGGTGCCGCGGCGCTCGAGGTTCTTCTGGACCTCGCCCATGAACGCGCGGGTTTCGGTGGTGACCTGCTCGGGCGGCGTGGCCGAGCGGGCCTGGGCCTGGACATATTCGCCGACAATGCCTGAGAGCTGGACCTTGGCGATGGCCGGCCGGTCCCCTGCCCCGAGCACGTTCTTGGTGACCCAGGCGCCCCACAACCCCGCGGCAACCAGCGCGCCGACCAGCGCCACGGGAACCAGTCCGATGCGGGCGCGGGGCGCAGGCCGGGGCGGGCTCACATCGGCCTCGAACAGCGGGCCGGCAGTAGTGTCGGCCGCAGGAGCCGCGGACGTGCGGGGGCTTCTAGCCATGATGGTTCTCCCTGGGATCTGAGGTGGCCGCGGCCCCGCGCGCGAGCAGCGAGTGGCGGCGAAAGAAGCCGACCGCGGCGAATAGCCCGGCGCTGGTCAGCCAGAAGAAATGGGCGAAGCGGACCTGGCGCTCGGCGCTCGCGGCGACATAGCGCGAGGCGAAGTTTTCGAGCTGGAGCACGGTCCCGCCGAAGCTGAAGTTGCCGAGCGCCGCGAAGAACAGCAGCCACAGCGCCGCGACGCAGGCGAAGGTGACCGCGAGCCAACCCGTAAGGCACAAGGCCTGGTAGCAGGCATCGGCGAGCCGGATCGGCCGGCGGGGCGAGGCGAGAAGCGTGATCATTCCGCCGCCTCGGCAAGTTCGCCGTCCGTAAAGTCGGGGGCTCCGGGCTGCGGCGGCACGAAGTCGGGAAAGGCCACCCGCTCGATCGCATCGGGGAGCGGCAGACCAGCGCGCACCTTTTCCTCGATCTCGGAGAAGACCCGCGGGCTCGAAGAGTAGAGCGTCGCCGAATAGGGATCGAGCACGAGCCGGCCGACCGCGAGCGTCTCGGGCCCCTTGATCAGGACGTCGGAATACTCGGTGCCATTGCGCTTCAGCGAGCGCAGCAGGCTCTCGGTGTAGTGGTCCATCTCGAAGCGCTGGTGCTTGGCGAGATCATTGATCGTCTCCTCCTTCTGCTGGAGGACGATCGACCAGTCGGAGTTCTCGAGCGCGGCCAATGAGCCTTCGGACTTGTAGAAGTCATTGAGGGACTGGGTGGCTGTGATCAGCGAGCCGCCATATTTGCGGCAGGTCCGGGCATAGGTCTCGATCGCCTGGCCCATCTGCCCGCCCCCCAGGAGCTGCCAGGCCTCGTCGATCATGGTCAGCTTGGGCACCGAACGGTCGAGATCGCGCATGACCCGAAGTGTCAGGAACATGAGCGCAGTGAGCGCGACCGAGCGCAGTTCGGGCTTGGAGGAAAGATCCGAAAGCTCGAACACGGTGAGGCCTGCCGAGAGATCGATCGAGCAGGCACCCTCGAAAAAGCGGCCATAGGTCCCGCCCTTCAGGAACGGCGACATGGCATCGGCCAGATCGCCGGCGAAGGGCGATGGCAGGGAGCGAAGCGCCGCAGCAACGTCGTCGATGGTGCCGGCCCGCTGCTTTTCGCGCCAGACGCTGCTCACCGCGGAATCGATCAGGCCGCGCTCGGTATCGGACAGGCGGTCCTGCTGGCGCGCCATCTGCCCGACGATCGATTTGAGCATGGCAAGGCATTCGACCTCGTAGTCCTCGCCGTCCTCGTCGGAGGACAGCGCCTCGCCATCGATCATGTCGAACGGGTTCAATGAGAAGCCCGAGGAAAGCTTGAACTCGACGAAGGCGCCGCCGAAGGCCTTGGCCATGTGCTCGAACGAGCGCCCGTCGTCGATCACGATGACCTTGGCCCCGGCGCCTGACATCGCCGCGCAGACGTCCTGCAGGAAGACCGACTTGCCCGAGCCCGATTTGCCAAACACCGCGACGTTGTGATTGCCGGCCGCGTTCTGGAACGGTGACCAGAAGAAGGGCTGGCCGCGCCGTCCGATCAACAGCACGTGCGGAATGTGCCCGCCGGTATGCTCGCCCTGGAGCGGCGCGATCGAGGCGGCCGTCGTCGTCAGCATGGTCTTGAAGCGCTTCATGCGCCTGAGGTCCGCCGACAGGCCGTTGGGGAACGAGAGCGGCATGGCAGCGAGTAGCCCCATGACCTGGAGAAAGCGTTCGTCGATGAGATCCCATCCGCACGCCTTGTAGACCGACTTAACCATGCGCTCGTTGACGTCGCCCTTGCCGAGCGGCGAGAGCGCGCCAACCCCGTAATAGACCTGCGCGAGCTTGCGGCCCTGCCGCATCTGTCCTTGCACATACTGCCATTCGTCGCGCTGCTCGGAGAGCTGGGGCAGGAACCGGGCCGAGCGGCTGTCGGCAAGGCTGGTCGTGCGCATAACCTTGAGCCCGGCGCGCGACTGGGCCGCCTCCTCGTCCTGGAAAACGAGGCCAAGCACGGTCATCACGTTGCAGCCGAAACGCAGCTTGTCGTTGATGACGTCGCCGATGATCTTCTGGACGTCCCACGGCGCCCACTGCTTGGGCAGGTTGCGGACCGAGAAGAAGCGCCAGTCGAACTTGTCGGGGACCACCTCGCCGATCACCGGCGCGCCGTCCTGGCTTTCACCTGTGGCACGAAACCGTTCGGTCTGCAGCACGATGCGATCGGGCGTGACCTGGGTCTCGAGGTCGCGGCGCACGCACTGGATGTTGATCGGATCGAGTTCGGAATAGTGTTCGGGCCGGTCGGCATTGTCGACTGCGGGGCAGAGGAAATCGTCGAGGAAGGCGATCAGTTCGACCGGGCCGACGTCGCGCGCCGGGATCGAGAGCGCCTGAAGCGTGCCGTGCAGGCTCTCGCGGACCGAGCCGAGCGCATCAGCGCCGATTCCGCCGCTGAGCCGTGCGCCGACCGAGAGGATCACGCGGGTATTACGCAGGTAGAAAGGCGCATCGCGCGAAATCGACATCCACGCTGCCCGGCGCAGCCAGCGCGCGCGGTGGGTCGCGGCGCGGCCGTAGACGCCCTTGGCGACGATGCGCGGCATGACCCAGTCGGCGATGCGTTCCCCGACCGATGGACTTTGCCAGTGGATCAACTGGATTTCGCAGCCCGAAGGCACGGCGTCGGAAAGGAACTGGGTGAGGATCTCGCCGCTGCGCTCATCCGCCCCCATCATCGGCGCGAGTTCGAGGATGAACCCAAGCGATTCCGTGTTGATGAACATCCGGCTTTTCTTGTCGTAGCTGCGATAGGGTAGCCAGTTCGACAGCATCGGCGCGCCGAGCACGGGCCGTGTCGCCTCGGGATGGGCGCTTTCGCCGAACACCATGTCGAGGAACCGGTCCCAGAACCCGCGCGAAGCCATCGGCTTTACTCCTCGACCTTGGCTGGGAAGGCAGCGGGCGCGTTGACCGGCGCTGCGGAGACAGGAGCGGGTTTGCCCGCGTCGGCAGGTGCCGCATTATGTGCCGCGCCTTGTGCCGCGTTAGGCGCGAGGGCTGCTACCGGCGGCACGGCACCAGGGGCCTTCGCGGTCTGGGCCAGGCGGCTCTGGACCTCGGCCCGGATGGCATCGATCGCGCTCCCTGACTTCAGCGCAGCGCCCTTGGCGCGCGCCGCCGCAACGGCTTCGGGGCTTGGCGGCCCCGCAGGTGTGGTTTTGACCTCTGGTGCGGGCGACATGTCATTCGGCAGGTTCGCCGCATCCGGCAAGGACGGCGGGGTGAAAGCCGCGCTGGCAAGGCTCGCTGAGCGGCCCTCGATCTGGTCGATCGCCGTGGGTTCGCTGCCTGAGAGCTGCATCCAGGCCCCATCATCGACCACCGCATGGACGATCCGCGGCTCATGGAGATTGCCGCCGCCATCGACGAACGATGGAAACACCACGCGGAGCACCCGGCGCTCGCGATGGGCCATGCCGCCCTGCGCCGACGTGATGCGTCCTGTGCCGGTGGGAACGTAGGCGGCGGCGGTAGTCCGCGCAGAGGTGGGTGAGCGCATATAGGGTCCCGCCGGCGTCATCGGTCGGGCGTTCTGGATCACCGACAAGGCCTGGTCGTCGATCACTGTCGAGGGCGCGCAGGTGCCGTTCGGCGCACTGCAGGCAAAGCTCCCCTTGATGTTGCCGCCGAACAGGCTGGTGCAGGCCGCGAGCTGGGTTGCGGCGAGACCGAGCGCAGCGAGCGATGCCGCCCGCGTGAGGCCGCCTGCCTTGCGCCGCTCGGCGAGCTCGCCGAGA
>JAFEEP010000506.1 GCA_018241045.1 Pseudomonadota bacterium
CGGGCGAGGAGGCGGTTGCGGTCGGCCTCGCCTCGGCACTGCGGCCCGAAGATCAGCTCCTCACCGGGGGGAGATCGATCGGTCCGGCCCTGGCGCGGGGGCTCGAGCCGGAAAGCCTGATGGCGGAGCTGCTGGGCCGGACCGGCGGGATGAACCGGGGGCGTGCCGGGCGAGGTCACTTGTCGGATCCCGATCACGGCTTCTTCGGTGCCCATGCCGTGGTCGGCGGCAACATCAGCATTGCGGCCGGGGTTGCGCTCGCCAAGCGCTTCGACGCCGATCCGGGCATTGTCGTGATCCTGTTCGGCGATGGCGCGAGCGGCGCTGGCGGCCTTTACGAAACGCTCAACATCGCGGGGCTGTGGCAATTGCCCATGCTGTTCGTCTGCAACAACAACCAGTTGTCCGTTTCAACACCGCGCGAGGCATCGAATGCGGCCCGACAGATCTGCGATATCGGCAACGTTTTTGGTCTGTGGACCCGGGCGGTCGATGGCCTCGACGTCGGGGCGGTGGCGGAGGCCGCGGGCCAGGCCGTCGGCCATATCAGGGCGGGGAAGGGGCCTGCATTTCTTGAATTCTCATCCATCCGGCTGCGTTCCCACTCGACGACTGCCCGCGAAACGCGCCCGCGTGACGAGCTGGCCGCGCTTCGCCTGCGTTGTCCGATCGAGTGCGCGATCACGGGCCTGAGGGCGCAGGGCCGGATTGACGATGCGCAGGTCGCCGCCCTGCGCGACGAGGCGGCAAGCCGCGCCGCTGCGGCCATGGCTTACGCCGATGCCTCACCCTATCCCGACGCTGACGAGGTGCTGAACCATGTCGGGTGAGCCCGTGACGCGGATGTTTTTCCGCGAAGCCGTCAAGCGCGCGGTCGAGGAAGAGATGACCCGCGACGCCAGGATATTCGTGCTTGGTCAGGATGTTGGAGCCTTCGGTGGATCCTACCGCGAGTTCGACGGCCTGTTCGCGCGGTTCGGACCTGAGCGTATGCGCGATACGCCCGTCGCCGAAGCGGCGTCGATCGGCATAGCGGCAGGCGCGGCTGCTGCCGGATACCGCCCGCTGGCGGTGATCACCTATATGGACTTCCTGATGCTCGGCTTTGATGCCCTGATCAACTACGCGGCCAAGTTGCGCTACAAGACGGCGGGCGCCCTGACCGCGCCGATGGTGGTGAAAACCACCGCGGGCGCGCAGGGGCAGGGCGTTGCCCACTCGCAATGCATCGAGGCCTGGCTGATGAGCGTGCCTGGCCTGAAGGTCGTGGCACCGTCCACGCCCGCCGATGCCTATGGCCTGATGAAAACCGCACTGCGCAGCGATGGCCCCGTGGTCTATATCGATCACAAACGCCTGTTTCCGACGCCGGGCGATGTCCCTGAAGCCGAAACGCTGGTGCCGTTCGGACAGGCCGCCATCCGGCGCGCGGGCACCGATGTCAGCGTTATTTGCCACGGTTACATGGTTCGCATCGCGCTCGCCGCGGCCGACCTGCTCGAGCCCGAGGGGATTTCCTGCGAGGTGATCGACCTGCGCACCCTGGCCCCGATGGACGTCGCGACGCTGGCCGCGTCGGTCGAGCGGACCGGGCGCCTGCTTACCCTGGAAGAGGGGCAGATCACTTGTGGCGTGGGGGTGGAGGTCGCCACCCGGATATTCGACCGGATCGGGGTGAGGCCGTGGGCCCGCATCGGCGCACTGCCCGCGCCGGTGTCGTCGAACCCGGTGCTCGAAGCGGCCTGCGTTCCCGACGCGGACAGGGTCGCGCGCGCAATACGAACCTTGGCGGCGGGCTGATTGCCGATTAATGCCGAGGAAACTCGAACGGGAGGCTATTTTGATCTACCAATTGTCGGTTCCTGCGGCCGTTCCGGGCGTCGAAGAAATCCGCATTCTGGAATGGCACGGCGAACCCGGCGCCGCCTTCGAGAGCGGCGACATGATCGTCGAGCTTGAGACTCACAAGGCAGTTGTCGAAGTGCGCGCCGGGCAATCAGGCGTGTTGCGCGCGATCCTGGCGGAGGCGGGTGACTGGCGCGAAGTCGGGGTGCGTCTGGCACTGTTCAGCGACAATGCCGACGAGGATATGCCTGCGGCGGATGCGGTGTCCGACGATCTTGTCGTCGATTTCGAGGTAACCTGAACGGCGCCGCGCCTCAATGGCGCAGCGACACCAGACAGCCGAGGATTTCCTGCCGCAGGATGGTCTGCAGCGGACCGCTTTGGTGAATGCCGTCGGGGAGGTGTTCAGCTCCGCCGAGATCGGCGGCGATGGCGTCCACATCGATGATGTCGATTGCGCTTGAAGTTGCAATATCGTCGAGCATCAGATTCATTTCCTTCGCCGCGACGTTGGACAGCGTTTCGCTTAGCGGGGCATCGAATCCCATGTAGCTGGCAATGTCCTCGTGGCCCGATGTCGACATCCGGTTGAGGCAGATCACCCGCGTCCCCGAAAGGTGCTGCAGGCTGTCGATCAGCCTTTCGTAGTCCTTCCTGATCGCGTCGATCGGGCGTTTGACCGGCTCGAATGCGCTCGACAGCCAGGCGCGCACGGCTGGGCCCGCTGCGGCCTGGTGATGGCGCATGACGTGCATATGATAGCCGAGCGTGCGATGGCGCAGAATGGATTGCGGCTCTACGGCCAGCGACAGCAGCACCGCGTCAGGCGGACCCAGTCGCTGCAAACCACCGGCGGAGAAGATATCGTAGCGGTCCTTCAGCGGCGCATTCTGCAGCGCCGCGAGCATGGCCCCCAAAAACATCCAGTCGTTCGCGGTGGGCGGCTTGGACAAGGACCCGAAATGGCGATGGACGTCTTGCGCGATCGCTTCGTACTGGTCCGGCGTGCGCTCGATCTGGTCGAGCAGGACGGGCAGGCACGGCGCGATCGGATGGTCGGGAATATGAACCATCTGCGTCGCATCACGGTCAAGCTCGAACATCTCGGTGAACGCGGTCTGCGCCCCGGTTACAACTCCGGCCGCATCGCAGACGCCAAGGCTGAGCAGGGTGATCGGCGTTGTGCCGGGCTCGCTCCACCAACCGCGGCTGCGGCTGTGCCAGCCCGGCAGCAGGCCTGAATGGACGTCGGCCAGTGCTGTCATGCGCCGCCCGGCCAGCATGAGCAACCGCAGCGAACCCGCTTCGCCATCGTCCGGCGCTTCGTCTGTCTCGATCTGCCCGACCTGTGTGTCCGCGTCCCAGGCCGCGACGGTGCGAATGCTCAGATAGCCGCCGCGAGCCATTTCGCCGTCCAGCTTGAGGCGGCCGGCGACGCGCGGCGCAAAGGCAACCTGCAGTTCCATTTCGTCGGCGAACATCGGCTGCCCGCCTGCCAGCTTTCCGGCAGGCTCGAGGCTGACGTTGACGAAGCCGATGGGCCGGTGGGCCGGACACCATTGCCCGTCCTCGACCAGCCAGCGCACCCCGGATCGCAGTATCGTAAACCCTTTGGCTTCCAACGGGCCGAGTACCAGCGGGACGAGCGTCATATTCGCTGGCCGGAAAACATCCGCTCGTGGGGCAGGATTCCGGCGATCGTCACCCGCGCCGCGCGCGACGGGGGCTCGTCCAGCGGTTCATCGGGGGTGGTGCTCAACAGGGCAATGGACTGATCCACTGCGGTAAAATCGCCGGGCCTGGTTTCAATCGAGCGTAGAAATGCGCTCTCGCGCAGCACGATGCGGTAATAGGAAACCGGCGGACATTCCTGCGCAAACGCGCTGCTGAGGTCGACACTCAGATCGATCAGCTTGCTTCCCATCCTGAGCGCATCGCCAGGTGCGGCGTAGAAACATTCGGTGGTCGCTCCGGTCATCTGCGGAACGATCTGTGTCAGTCTGACCTCGAGGATCATGGAACCTTCTCCGGTTGCCGGGCCTGTGTCGCATCGCACAATGTCTGCCACAAAAATTCCGAACCCGGCCTAGATCATTCGACTCATGCCGGTGCCCCATTGGGATAGCGGCTCACAGCAAGGCGATGGAATCCCGATAGACGGTTTGTCCGTCCACCCCTGTCAGACGAAGCTGGGCGCCGTTGCCTTCGATCGTGCGCAGCATGAACCAGGCTTGCGGCACCGGAACGCCGATTGCCCCGGTGAACATCCTGGGAAGACATTCGGTGATCAGCCGGGCATCAAGTCGACCGAAGAAGCGGTCGCGCCATTCGACGTCCTGTCCGCCGCGGGAAAGGTCCCAGCCGATAAAGTCGAACGGTGTCTAACCGCTGTTTTCCAACCACAACTCGGCCCAGTAGTGATTGGTTGGCGATCTGGGATAAAGAAAGTTGCCGCCAATCATCCTGCCGCTGATCCCGCTCGCTCGGCACAAGGCAACCAGCAGGGCGGAGGCAAGCTGGCAGTCATAAACCTGCCGGTCGAGCACCCAGTCGAGCGGGGCATCCGTGGGCACCTGATCGTAGTGGATCGGGCAGAAGGTGAAATTCCCGATCAGATAGTCCCAGAAGGCGCGGACGGCCGCATCCGGCGGGGACGAACCCCTGAGATGCTGCGCCAGCGCAGCGACCCTGGGCGTGATGACGACCAAACCCTCGTTCGGCCGCAGGTGGATTTCCCGGTCCGGGGCAGCGTCGATCGCAGCCTCGCCGACCTCGAACTCGAACCGGGCGCCCAGCGTGATCGTTGAGGCATCCGTCGTTATGACGCGCGCCTCGATGCGACCATTGCTCAGGCGGTGGCCAGTGGCCTGATCGGGCAGGTCGGGCCGTATGTCGAGAACGGGATACCGCTCGGCCAAGGGCGCAGGCATCCGCAGCCGCAGCGTTTCGCCTGCCGGGACGCGGCTCGTGTCGAACTGCCGACGATACTGGACCGTCGCACGCGATGGCGGCGCAGCGTCAAGGTCGGTCACGAAACGGCGCAGGGTGCCAACAAGGTTGCGCTCCCAATAGTCGTCGTCGCCCCGTAACCCCGCGGCCTTGGCGAAACACACGGCCTCGACGGGATCGAACAGCATTTCGCCGCCGCTTTCGCGCACGCCCAGCCCCGATGCCACCCACCGCCGCAGCGCATTGCGGGCCTCGGCGCGGGCCATGGAGGCATCCGCTTCATAGGCGTGACCCTCAAGCAGCAGCGTATCGACGACCTGATACTCGGTCAGGGTCCGATATTCGTCACCAAAGGCCTGGCCAACTGTTCGCTTCAATGGGCAGCTCTTTCCAACCGATCGGGGGCAAACGTCAGCGCGCCAAACGGGACATTGCACAAATGGCCGAAAATGGGCCGGTCATCGACAGCGAACGCGCCCTGCGGCGTAATGATCATAGCGCCACGATCCCCAATTTGGCCAGTCGGACCCCGTCGTCGCACAGGTGCAGTGATTGAGCTGCGCGGGATCGAGAATATTTGAGCTGCATCGGCCATCGCACGCTGCCTCACCGGGCAATGTACCAGGCGTGTTTGCCGGGGGCAAAAATGGTCACATCCAAATGGCCGCACCCCGCAGGGAAGCTGAAATGTTCGAAAAAATGGCGGAGACGGAGGGATTCGAACCCTCGGTACCGGATTTACCAGTACGACGGTTTAGCAAACCGTTGGTTTCAGCCACTCACCCACGTCTCCGGATCGCAGCGGCGAAGCGCGGCCTATAGCGGCGGGTCGGCGGGGCGGCAAGGGGGCCGTGATGGAAAGTTTTCGGGGGCTTCGGGCGCGTCCCGGACTCGCCTGACCGCAAAACCGACTCGGCTCATCGCCGGTTCATTGCCGTGCGGCCAGTCGTCGATTCTGATGGCGCCAGGCAATGGGGAAGTGACAATGACACGGCAATTTGCATCGAAGCTGCGCGGCGCGGTGACCGTGCTGCTTGGCGCCCTCGCGCTGGCGGCGGCGCCGGCTCTGGCGCAGGTCCAGGCGGTCGATCCCGACAAGGCGATCGACGGCGACCTGTCGAAGCAATCCGCCGCTGTCCCGGCGCCCGCTGCCAGTCCCGCCCCGACGATCGAGGCCGCCCCGGTCGCCTCGGCGAGCACGGCTCCGGTCAGTTCCGACCCCGCCGCGCAGGCCGCCCAGGCATCGGTCGATCCGGCCACCGCCTCGCAGCAGGGCGCGACCTACAAGGAAGACGACCTGATCGGCGCGGCCGAAGGCGTGTTCGGCAAGGGTGCAAAGGGTCTGGCCGAACTGATCAAGGACATCCTCAAGAAGCAGGGTGAACCCAACGCCTATATCGTTGGGCGCGAAGGCGGCGGCGCGATCGGGATCGGGCTGCGCTATGGCTCAGGCACCTTGTTCCACAAGGTCGAGGGCAAACGTGCCGCCTATTGGACTGGGCCGTCGATCGGGTTCGATGCCGGGGCCAATGCCGGGAACACCTTCGTCCTGGTCTATAACCTCTACAACACCGATGATCTCTACAAGCGTTTCCCGGCGGGCGAGGGCGCGGCCTATTTCGTCGGCGGGTTCAACGCCAGCTATATGCGCCGCGGCGACATCGTGCTGATCCCGGTGCGCGCCGGGGTCGGGCTGCGGCTCGGGGTCAATGCCGGCTACATGAAGTTCTCGCAGAAGCAGCGGTGGCTGCCGTTCTGATCCGCGGCCTGACCTGACGCCGTGGCCGGGGGGCTGGACGCGGCGGGGCACTTCCTCGAATTGCGCTGGCTGAGCGGCTGGCGGGTTGCGGGCTATGCCCGGATGCTGCTGCTGGTCTCGGTAATCGCGACCCTGCTGGCCCTCAAGGCCGCGTTAGGCCCGGACGGGAGCGATTTCCTTGCTTTCTGGTCGGCGGGCAGGCTGGTCCTCTCCGGTCATCCCGCCGCCGCCTATGACCTTGCCGCGACCGGCGCGATCCAGGCGGGGGTGGGGCGGCACGACGTCTTTGCCTTCGTCAATCCGCCGCCGTTGCTGCTCGCGGTGTGGCCACTGGGGGCGCTGTCGTTTCCGGCGGCGTGGCTTGCCTGGGTGACGATGACATACCTGTTGTGGTTGGCGGTCAGCCGTCCGCTGATCGGGCGCTATCCCTGGCCGCTTGCCGCCTATCCCGGCGCGCTGCTCGCCGCAACCCATGCCCAGACCGGCTTCGTCACCAGCGCGCTGCAGGCCGGGGTGGCCCGCCTGATCGAGCGGCGCCCGTTCGCCGCCGGACTGTGCCTGGGTGCGCTGGTGATCAAACCGCACCTTGCGGTGCTGTTCCCCGTCGCGCTCGCTGCCGACCGGCGCTGGCGGACATTTCTTGGTGCGGGCCTGGGAGTGGCGTTGTGGCTGGCGCTCGCCTGGGCATTGCTCGGCAGCGAAACCATGCTCGCCTATCGCCAGAGCTGGGCGGTCAGCCGCCTGCTGATGAGCGAGGACGATCCGGTGTTCTTCCTGCGCCAGGCCACGGTCTATGCGCAGTTCCGCGCCTGGGGCCTTCCTGCTGCGGCCAGCGTGGTGCAAGGGCTGGCAACGCTGGGGGCCGTGGCGCTGACCTGGCGCGGCTGGGCGGGACGGGCGCCGCTTGCCGCCAAGTTCGCGCTGCTGTACGCGCTGACCCCGCTCGCCACGCCTTACCTGTTCAACTACGATCTGCCGTTCCTCGCCCTGCCGACGCTGTGGTTGGTGAGCGAGGCGGCGCGTTCGCCGCGCCACCGCTTCGAGCGGCTGGAATTGGTCGCGCTCTACCTCGCCCCGGCGCTGGCCCGTGCCGCCGCCCTGCCGCTGCACGTCAACCTGACCCCGCTGGTCTGCGTCTGGATGGCGTGGCGGGTGTGGCAACGTATTCGTGCGGCGGAGGCTGCAAACCCCGCGTGAAGCGCCGATTTGCGCTTGTCGCACTGGCCCGCCGGGTTTAGGGGCCGCGCCATCATGCTCAGCAATCTGCCCCAACAGCCCGCCGACGCGCTGCTCGCGCTGATCAAGCTCCACAACGACGATCCGCGAACCGACAAGATCGATCTTGGCGTCGGGGTCTATCGTACCGGCCAGGGCGATACGCCGGTGTTCGGGGCGATCAAGGCGGCGGAGAAGAAGCTGCTGGAGACGCAGAACTCCAAGGCCTACCTCGGCCCCGAAGGCGACATGGGCTTTGTTCACGCGCTGATGCCCTACATCTTCGGCAAGGACGATCCCACGATGGGTGGCCGAATCGAGGGGATGCAGGCCCCCGGCGGAACCGGCGCGGTGCGCCTTGCGGTCGCGCTGGCGCGACGCGCCGGAGTGAAGCGGGTGTGGATGGGCGTGCCGAGCTGGCCCAACCACGCGCAGATCTTTGGCGACCTGGGAATCGAA
>JAFEEP010000507.1 GCA_018241045.1 Pseudomonadota bacterium
GGCGGCGCGCAGCACCGGGTGGTCGAGCGCGCCATAGGCGCTTGGGTTCATCCCCATGAAGCGCTTGAAATCGCGGACGAAGTGGGCCTGGTCGACATATTGCCAGTCAAGCGTACTGATCCAGCGCAGCGAAGGATCGAGCATGAACTGGGCGAGGCTGCGCAGGAAGCGCTGGCGGCGCAGCAGCAGCTTGGGCGAAAAGCCGAAAGCGCGCAGCGAGAGCCGCTCGAGCGAGCGCGATGAGATAGCGAGTCGCCCGGCGAGATCGGCGACCGAGGCGATGTCCTGGTCGATCAGCGCGGCGTGGGCAGCGCGGATGCGGTCCTCGTCCGGGTGGGTGGGACGCGCGGCGAGCAGGGCGAGCATGAAGGCGTCGATCCGCGCTGCCTCTGCGGCAGGATCGGGCACCGACCCGAAGGCCGCGTCGGGCAGGCCCGCCAGTCCGGCGAAGGCGGGGGTGGACGCGGCGTCGCAGAAATCGTCGGCAAGGTCCGAGGCGGCGGCATCGAAGAAACGCGCCCAGCCGAGCGGCAGAATGCCCACCCCCCACATCCGCGCCGTGCCGGTGACGAAGTGCGAGCTGTAGCTCGTCGGGCCCGAGGCGATGAGCGGGGGCACCGCACGCAACGGCTGCGGACCGACCGCAGCCTGCCAGCTATCGTTGCGGGCAAAGCGGACATTGCCCCATTCGGGATGGAGGAAATCCTCGACCACGGTGCCCTCGGGCACGCAGACCTCGGTCAGGTAATAGGTCGAGACATAAGGGGCGAGCGCGGGTGAAGGCATGAAGAAGCGCACGGCCACGGCATCGCCGGCAATCTGCGGCTTCATCGGTCTTGCCCCACAACCCGTCCCGGCCCTGGACGGCCGATCGGGTCTACCTTGTGGGAAGCTGATCGGATCGGCAAGCGTCGAGTGCGCGGGTGTCGACAGGTTTAGGTCATGAAAAAAGGCGCGGACGGCGTTGCGTCCGCGCCCTTTTCAGGCATCGATCCTGCTTCGGCTCAGGCCGGAAGCGCGGCCTTGGCCTTGGCGATGACGGCGGTAAACACGCCACCTTCGTTCATTGCCAGGTCGGCCATCGCCTTGCGATCGAGCTCGATCCCCGCGAGCTTGGCGCCGTGGATGAACTGCGAATAGCTGAGACCTTCGGCGCGAACCGCGGCGTTGATGCGCTGGATCCACAGGGCGCGGAAGGTCCGCTTCTTCACCTTGCGGTCGCGATAGGCGTACTGGCCAGCCTTTTCGACCGCCTGACGCGCGACACGAATCGTGTTCTTGCGGCGACCGCGATAGCCCTTGGCCTGTTCCAGAATGTTCTTGTGCTTGGCGCGGGTGGTTACACCCCTTTTGACACGTGCCATTGATCAGTACTCCTCAATTCAGCCCGTAGGGCGCCCACTTCTTGATCACCTTTGCGTCCGCATCGGAGATCACTTCGGTGCCGCGGTTCTGGCGGATGTACTTGCCGTTATGGCTGATCAGGCGGTGGCGCTTGCCGGCCACGCCGTGCTTCACCTTGCCGGTGGCGGTGAGCTTGAAGCGCTTCTTCACGCCGCTCTTGGTCTTGAGCTTGGGCATTTTCGTCTCCTTGGTTAGAGACACGTCCGATCGGCCATGGCAGCCCTAGATAGCCAGGCAGATCATCGAATCCGTGTCAATGAAGGGCGGCCCCCTAAACGCGAATCGCCGCAAAGGCAAGGCTTGTCGCTTTGCGCTGGCACCCGCCGCGCGATTCTGACAGGCTTGGCTGCGATGACCGATGCCACCTATCTTGCCGGTCGCCTGTTGCTGGCCATGCCGGGGATGGGCGATCCGCGCTTCGATCATGCCGTGATCGCGATGATCCAGCACGACGCGGATGGCGCGCTGGGCCTGGGGATCGGGCACGAGGTGGACGACCTGACGCTGCATACCGTCCTGGCCGACCAGGGCATCGATCCCGGCGCGGCGCCCGACGTGCCGGTACTTTATGGCGGGCCGGTCGAAACCCAGCGCGGCTTCGTCCTGCATAGCGCCGACTGGCAGGGGCGCGGGACGATCCACGCCGGAGCGCTGGGCGCGATGTCGATGTCGCGCGACGTGCTTGAGGCGATCGCGGCGGGAACCGGGCCAGGCCGCTTCGTGGTGGTGCTGGGCTATGCCGGATGGGGCGCGGGCCAGCTTGACGGCGAGATGCGCCGTCATGGCTGGTTTGCCGCGCAAGGGCGCGCCGGGATCGTCTATGACACCGTGGCCGACGATCGCTGGAAGGCGGCGTGGCGAGCCGAGGGGATCGACCCCGCCCTGCTCGCCAGCGAAACAGGGCGGGCCTGATCCGGGCCGTCTATTCGAAGGCCGGCCCGGTTTCGCCGCTGCCCTTGCTGGGGTGGCCCAATGCCCACATCCCGAACAGGGCGATGGTGACGTAGCACGCCACCGGCACGACCAGCGCCATGCGCATATTGCCGGTAACGTCTGCGACCGATCCGAACAGGAACGGCACCAGCGCCCCGCCAACGATCGCGGTGCACAGGATGCCTGACCCTTGCGGGGTCTGTTCGCCCAGACCTTCGGTGCCAAGGCTGAAGATCGTCGGGAACATCAGCGAATTGAAGAAGCCGACCAGGATCAGCGCCCAGCCCGAGATCGCGCCCATGCTGAAGGCCGAAATCGCGATCAGCCCGATAGCGGCGGCGGCATAGGTGGTCAGTACCCGACCGGGACGGAAAGCGCGCAGTACGAAGCCGCCGACCAAGCGCCCGATCATTGCTCCGCCCCAGTAAAAGGCAACCAGCTTGCCCGCCGCCTCCAGGCCGAGCCCCATTACGCTCTGTTCGCCAAGGTAAGCGATCATGTTCGACCCGATCGCCACTTCGGCGCCGACGTAAGTAAAGATGCACAGCGCGCCAAGCTGGACCCGGCGGTTGGTCATCAGCAGATCCCAGGTGCCGGCAACCTTGGTTTCCTCGGTCTTGGCATGGTCAAGCGCGGACCGGAACGTCCAGAACAGCGCGGCGATCGCCAGCATGACGATGGCCAGCCACATATAGGCGTGGCCGATGGAGGCGCCCTGTTCCACCCGGTAAGCCTGCAGTTGTTCGACGGTGGCAGCGGCGGCGTCGATCGGCTTGGAATCGCCAAGCAACACCTTGGCCCCACCATAGACCATCAGCGTCACCCCGATCGAGTTGAACGCCTGGGCGAAGGTCAACCGGCTGTGCGAGGTTTCGACCGGCCCCAGGGTGGTGATCACCGGGTTCATCGCCACTTGCAGCACGGTGATCCCCGCGCCGATGAAGAACAGGCAGCCGAGGAACCCGGGAAACGACGCCGCCGCCGATGCCGGAATGAACAGCAGTGCTGCCGCCGCGATCATCAGGAAGCCGAGCACGAAAGTGCGAATGTAGCCCAGCTTGCTCATCACGATCCCGGCGGGAATCGAGAAGGCGGCATAGGCGATGAAGAACGCCATCTGCACCAGGTTGGCCTCGGCATGGCTCAACTGAAACATTGGCTTGAACTTGCCGACCAGCAGGTCGTTGATGTTGGTTACGCCGCCCAGCAGGAAGAACACGGCGAAGGCCAGGACCAGGACCACGCCCGTCTTGCCGCCTGTCGTTCCGCCGCCCGATGCACTCGATCCTGTAGTTGGCCCTGTGATTGGCGCAGCCATTCCTCTCTCCTTGTCACCTGCCGTCATGCCTTGCGGTCCCGGCGTTGCCCCCTCATGGCCGGGTGCGCGGCGAAGTCCACTGACATACGTATGGAAACCGTCCCGGCGCGGCAATGTCCAGCGGGATGGTCATGCTCTTGCCGCGCTGCTAGGCACGGTCGCGCAAGGTCGAGGAGGGTGCGGATGCCGGGAGTTTGGTTTGACGAAATGGTCGTGGGCCAGCGCTTCGATCACCCGATCCGCCGTACCGTGACCGAAACCGACAACCTGCTGTTCACGACGCTGAGCCACAATCCGGCGCAGCTTCACCTCGATGCCGAATATATGAAGGACAGCGACTATGGCCGGATCCTGGTCAATTCGTGCTTCACGCTGAGCCTGATGGTCGGGGTCAGCGTCGGTGACACCACGCTGGGCACGGCCGTCGCCAACCTTGGCTGGGACGAGGTGCGCTTTCCCAAGCCGGTGTTCGTCGGCGATACGCTGCATATCGTGACTGAAGTGATCGATCTGCGCGAATCAAAATCGCGACCCGAAGCCGGGATCGTCACCTTCCTGCATCAGGCCTACAACCAGCGCGGCGAACTGGTAGCTAGCTGCAAGCGTTCCGGCCTGCAACGCAAGCGCCCCGCGGCCTGATCAGCCCTTGTCGAGCGGGGAAAGCCGGCCGAGCGCTCCGTTGGCCCAGCCGAGGATATCGTCGCCCCCGCTCGACATGAGGTCATAGACCTCGCCGATCAGAAGATCATGGGTGCCATAGGGCAAGCGCTCGCGGATTTCGCAGAAGATGTTGGCGGGCGCGCCTTCGATGAACCACACCGGGCCGTTCTGCTTCCAGTCGGGATGGGTGAAGCGATCGGCGCGCCCGGCAAAGCTGGCGAAGGGGGTCAGATAGTCCTGCCGCGGGGTATCGAGCAGGTTGATGCAGAACATACCGGCGCGGATCATCGCGTCGTGCGCCGATCCCGCCCGGTTGATCGCGATCGCCATCGAACTCGGCTCAAGGCTGACCGGCATCAGCGCCGACATGGCCAGCCCGACCGGATCGCCGCTGGCGGGATCGAAGCTGGAGACGATCCCCACCGGCGCAGGCAAGTGGCGCAGCACTCGCTTCAGATGTTCGTCGTGCGGTTGGTTGGGCGCGGTCATTACCTTGCGCCTAGCGCGCTCACAGGCTCTCGGCAACAACCCCGGCGGCGACCAGCTCGGCGATTTGCTCATCGGTCAAGCC
>JAFEEP010000508.1 GCA_018241045.1 Pseudomonadota bacterium
CAAATGGAGAGCATCCCGTTGTCTCAGCGCACGGCTTTCGCCACGCCGTCGAGCACGCCGTTGATGAACTTGGCCTCGCGCGGTTCGAAGAAGGCGTGGGCGACGTCGACATATTCGCTGATCGCGCTGCCGGTGGGGACGTCGGCGCGGGCCATCAGTTCCCAGGTTCCCGCGCGCAGGATCTGCAGCATGGTCTTGTCGAGCCGTTCGAGCGACCAACCCTCCGCCAGGCGCCCGGCAAGCAGCGTGTCGATTTCCTCGCGGCGGGCGGCGACGCCCTGGACCACGGCATCGAAAAAGGCGACTTCGGCCTCGGCGTACTGGTCGCCCTCGATCTCGGCGCCGAGCCGGTGACGGTGGAACTCGTCGAGCAGGGAGGCGAGCGGCGTCCCCTCCATCTCGAGCTGATAGAGCGCCTGGACGGCGGCGAGGCGCGCGGCGGCGCGTTTCTGTGACGAGGGCTTCATATGCCGAGCCTTACTTCGATCGAACGGGCGTGCGCGGTCAGGCCCTCGGCGTCGGCCAGCTCGATCGCCGCCGGGCCGACGGCCTTCAGCGCCTTTTCGTCTAGCTGGATGAAGCTGGTGCGCTTCATGAAATCGAGCACCGACAGCCCCGAGGAAAACCGTGCGCGGCGTCCTGTGGGGAGAACGTGGTTGGGACCGGCGACGTAATCACCGACCGCTTCGGGGGTCATGCGGCCAAGGAACACCGAGCCGGCATGGCGGATCTGGCGGAACAGCGCCTCGGGCTCGTCGGTGGCGATCTGGACGTGTTCGGCGGCGAGCGCGTTGGCGAGCGCCGGGGCCTCGTCAAGGCTGGCGACCTCGATGATCGTGCCGTGGGTGTTCCAGCTTTCGTTGGCGACGCGCGCCGTCGGCAGCATGGCGAGTTCCACGCCGATGCGGTCGGCGACGGTGTCGGCGAACAGCGGATCGTCGGTGATCAGGATCGATTGCGCAGCGGGATCGTGTTCGGCCTGACTGAGCAGATCGGCGGCGGTCCATTCGGGGTCGTTATGGCCATCGGCAATCAGCAGGATCTCGCTCGGCCCGGCGACCATGTCGATCCCGACCACGCCGTAAAGCTGGCGCTTGGCCTCGGCCACCCAGGCATTGCCGGGGCCGACGATGACGTCGACCGGCTTGATCCGCTGGGTGCCATAGGCGAGCGCGCCGACCGCCTGTGCCCCGCCGATCCGCCACACCTCGTCCACCCCGGCAAGGTGTGCGGCGGCAAGGACCAGCGGATTGATCTGGCCCTTGGGGGTCGGGGTGACCACGACCAGTCGCTCAACTCCGGCGACCTTGGCAGGGATCGCGTTCATCAGCAGCGAGGAGGGATAGGCCGCGCGCCCGCCGGGGACGTAAAGCCCGGCAGCATCCACCGCAGTCCAGCGCGCGCCCATGCGCACGCCGTGCTTGTCGGTCTCGTCACGGTCGGCGGGGCGCTGGGCCTCGTGAAAGGCGCGGATGCGCTTGGCGGCGAATTCCAGCGCGGCACGCAGGTCGGGCTTGAGGCCGTGGAACGCCTCCGCGCACATTTCGGCGGAAACGGTCCAGTCGGCATCGGAGGCGAAGGTGTGGCCATCGAACCGCGCGGTCAGCTCGGCAACCGACTGGTCACCGCGGTTCTTGACGTCGGAGAGGATCACCGACACGTCGCGCGCCACGCTCTCGCCGCTCTCGCGCCGGTCGGCGACCAGGCGCTTGAACGCTTGCGCGAAGCCGGGGGCGCGGGTGCTGAGGCGCAGCATCAGGCGGCCTTCGCTTCGCTGACCAGCGCGCGAAAGGCATCGACCAGACGGGCCACGCGCTCGTCGGTCTTCAGCGCGGCGCGGTTGACGATCAGCCGGGCGGAAACGTCGAGGATGCGGCTTGTCTCGACCAGACCGTTGTCCTTGAGCGTGCGCCCGGTCGAGACCAGATCGACGATCCGGCTCGCGAGGCCGAGGCCGGGGGCCAGTTCCATCGCGCCGTTGAGCTTCACCACCTCGGCCTGGATGCCAAGCCCCTCAAAATGGCGGCGGGTCAGGTTGGGGTACTTGCTGGCGACGCGCAGGTGGCTGACCCGCGCGGGTGAGGCCTGCTGGCCGACCGGCTCGGCGACCGACAGGCGGCAATGGCCGATGTCGAGATCGACCGGAGCATAGAGATCGGGGTAGGCGAACTCCTCGACCACGTCGGACCCGACGATGCCAAGCTGCGCTGCGCCGTGCGCGACGAAGGTCGCCACGTCGAAGGCGCGAACGCGGATGATCCGGGTGTCAGACCCTTCGCAGGCAAAGGAAAGCGCGCGGTTGCCCTTGTCGTGGAAGCCTGCTTCGGGCACCACGCCGGCACGCGCCATCAGCGGCAGCGCCTCGTCAAGGATGCGGCCCTTGGGCACGGCGAAGGTCAGCTCTCTGGTCATGGCTGGCGGCGTTTAGGCGGGGCGGGACGAAAGGGCAAGGAGCGGCCGATGGCAAAGGACTACCAGTTCATCGATATCAACGCGAGCGGCGAGGGCATCGTTGCCGCCGCGTTCGACAACCAGGTGGCCTATTGCAGCGCCTCGGGCGCGGCGGTGACGGCGCGGATCGTCGCCGCGCTGCGTGACCTGATCGAGCGTGAAGAACCGGGCGAACTGTTCGATCGGATACGCGCCTGGCCGGGGCCACCGCTGGCCGACGCCTTGCCGCTGCGAGTGGCGGGCGGCATCCATTCGCTGCAATTGAAGGGCAGCGAGCCGGCGCTTGCGGCGATCTATGCCGATCAGCAGGGGATCGACGACGTGGCGATCGTCGCGGCGGCGATCCGCAGGCACGAAACCGAATTGCTCCCCTGGCTCGATGGTCCGCCCCAGACCAATGAAGCGGGGCGCTCGGCCAATTTCATCGCGGCGATGCTGTGGCTGGCGGACCAGGGCCTGCCACCGCGTTTCGAGTGCCTCGAGATCGGATCGAGCGCGGGGATCAACCTGATGCTCGATCGCTATCACTACGATCTGGGCGCGGTGCAGGTCGGCCCGGAGCCTGGGGCAATTCGGTTCAAGCCGGAGTGGCAGGGCGATGCTCCGCCCAACCGGGCGATCGAGATCGTTTCGACCAGGGGCTGCGATGTCGCGCCGGTCGACCTGACGGATCCTGCGCAGGCGCTGCGGCTCAAGGCCTATATTTGGCCCGAGCATACCGTGCGGTTCGAGCGGATGGAGGCGGCGATTGCCGAGGCGGCAAAGCGCGCTCCCGATCTCGTCGCGATGAATGCCGCCGACTTCGTCGAGGCGGAACTGGCCAGGCCGCAGACGGCCGGGACCACGCGGATGCTGATGCATTCGATCGTCTGGCAATATGTTCCCGCCGACCAGCAGGCCCGCGTCACTGCGGCGATGGAGGCGGCGGGCGCGAGGGCCACCGCAGAGCGCCCGCTTGCCTGGGTTTCGCTCGAGGCGAACCGGGTGCTGCACATCCACGAGATGACCGTGCGCTATTGGCCGGGCGGCGAGGAACCCGTGGTGGTCACCCGCGCCCATCCGCATGGCGCGTGGATCGGCTGGGGCGGCAGCGAGCGGCTGGTCTAATCCTGCCGGCCGCGCCGGGCCAGCCGTGCATCGTAGCGGCGGCGCATGGACTCAGCCAGCCGCCAGCCGCGCGCCTCCATCCGCTCCAGCCAGCCGCCGTGGTACGAGGTCCATTCCCAGATCACCGCGATCAACAGGATCACCACGCATAGCTGGGTGTAAAGCAGCGCCGAGATCGGCCAGACCCAGCCGAGCAGCGCGAGGATCGCGGTCAGCAGGATCGCCACCCCGTGCGACAGCGGCAGGTTGTTGAGCGTATTGGAAAAGCGCTTGAACATCGCCAGCCCGCCCAGAAACAGCACCATGCCGCCCAGCTGGGTGAGGATCAGCGCGTGGTCGGCCGGCCCGGACCAGTGTTCCAGCAGCAGCGCGTCGCCCACCGCGAAGATCACGATCCCCAGCACGATCGGCATATGCATATAGGTATAGGCGTTGCGGGCCAGCCTTCCGGCCTGCTCATGCCCCGAAATCAGCCGCGCGCCGCGATCGGCGCCGATGTCGAAATAGAGCCACCAGACCAGCGCCGATCCGGCAAAGGCGGTGACCAGCGCGGCGATCCGCCCCGGTTCCATCGGCCCTTCGGCAAAGGTAGCGCCGCTGACCACGATGCCTTCGCCGAGCGCGATGATGATGAACAGCGCGCAGCGCTCCGCCATGTGGCTGCCGGAAATGTCCCAGTCGGAATTGGCAGAGCGGCCCAGAAACGGTGTCTGAAACATCGACAGCGGGCCGCAATATTCGATTGCCAGCGCCACCAGCCAAAGAACGACCTGCGGGCCTCCACCGACCAGCGCACCACCGATCCAGAACGGTGCAGAGGCGGCGAAATAGATCGCGATCCGCGCCATGTTGCGCATCCGCGACGCGTCTTCCTGGCGGAACAGGATGACCATGACCACCGACCGTCCCAGTTGCAGCGCGATGTAGCTGGCGGCGAAGGGCAGCGCCATTCCGGCAAAGGCGTCGGGCAAGGCGATCGCCATGATCAGGCTGATCAGCATCAGCACCAGGATCAGGATGCGGATCGGCAGGCGGTCGGGATTGGTCCAGTTGGTGACCCAGGCGGTAAAGATCCACACCCACCATACCGCGAGGAACAGGATCACCCCTTCAAGGAAGCCGATCAGCCCGGGATGGTGGCCGATGAAATGCGACAGCTGGGTGATCGCAAAGACATAGACCAGGTCGAAGAACAGCTCGAGGTAACTGACCGGGGCATGGCCACCACCGTGGTTGCGGAGCAGCGAATTGCGCGCGCGCTCGTTCGCCGCGGCAACCGCCGCGCCGATGCCACCCGACGGCGCGGGGGCAGGTTTAACCGTTGGTTCGGTCAAGGAACACGTCCAGCGCGGCGTTGACCACGGAGGGGGACTCCCAAGGGACGAAGTGGCCGCAGCCGGGGACGCGCACCAGGGTCATGTCGGTGACCATGTTTTCCAGCCCGTCGAGATTCTCAGGCGGCAGGGCCAGGTCGTCCAGCGCCCAGATCACCAGGGTCGGGATCGTCAATGGTGGCACCGGCGGCGGGGCGCGATCGGCGGGCATGACATAGGGTTCATCCATCGCCGGGACGTAGAGCGGGCTGGCGCGATACCAGTTGAGCATACCGAAGGCGGCATCGCGGTCCTGCCAGTCTGCCAGAAGGGCTGCGCGCTCTTCCGGCTCCATCTTGTCCTCGGTCTCGAAACGCCCTTCGAAGGCCTTCAGCAGCATCCCCGCGAGCCCGTGCTCGCGCACCAGGCCATCGTTGGCGGTGTCGCGGAAGGTACGCATATACTGGCTCGATTCGCGCTGGTGGCGATTTTCCCAGACCAGCCGCGAAAAGCCCGCCGGATGCGGCGCATTGGCGATCGCCGCGCGGCGTACCCGGCCGTTGAACTGGCCGGTCAGCGCCACGCCCCAGGCGATCGCGCCGCCCCAATCGTGGCCGACCACGGTAAAGCGATCGACCCCCAGTGCATCGGCAAGCTGGAACACGTCACCGATCAGCTTGTCGGGGGTATAGGCGTCGACCTCCTGCGGCTTTGACGATCCGCGATAGCCGCGCTGGTCGGGCGCGATGCAGCGATAGCGGTCCGACAGGTGCGCGATTTGATGACGCCAGGTGCGGTGGCTCTCGGGGAAACCGTGAAGGAAGATCACCGCCGCGCCATCACGCGGTCCTTCATCGACCACGTCGAGTTCGATCCCGCTGGCGAGCGTTATGCGCTGCATGGCCATCATTGCGCCCCTTCGTTCATGCGCTGGGCGTAACCGGCCTTCATGAACCCACCGATCTGGTCAAGCAGCGCGTCGGGCGTGCGGCGCGCTTCGCCCATCGCCTTTTCCGCGCCCTCGGCGACGATGATCTCGCGCTCGTCGTTCAGCATGGCCGCAAGCATCTGGGCGACGGCCACATCGGGGTCGATCCCATTGTCGATCGCCGTGTCGCTGACCCCGCGCGCAGATCCATCGGCGGTCAGCGCGTTGCGCGACACCTGGGTGCGGACCGAGCCGGGATAGATGTTGTGGACGTTGAGGCCGAGGTGATCGACCTCTGCGCGCAAGGCATCGGCGTAGCCGGCGATCCCGAACTTGGCGGCGCAATAGGCGGTGCGCATCGGCACCCCGACCTTGCCCGCGATCGAGCTGATCATCGCGATCCGCCCGCTGCCACGTGCGACCATGTGCGGCAGGACCGCCTGGGTCAGCGCGATCGGAGCGAGCAGATCGACCGCGATGATCCGGTCATAGACGCTCATGGCCGTATCCACCGCCAGGCTGCGCTGCGAAATCCCGGCGTTGTTGACGAGCAAATCGATCCCGCCCGACCAGGCCACTGCCTGCTCGGTCGCCGGGCCGATTGCGGCATGGTCGGTCGTCTCGAACGGCAGGACCAGCGCCTTGCCGCCACAGTCCGCCGCGACCGCTTCGAGCGCGGCAACATTGCGGCCCGAAAGGATCAGCCGCGCGCCCTGGCCAGCCAGGGCCCGCGCCAGCGCCGCGCCGATCCCCGATGATGCGCCTGTGATCCACGCGGCCTGCCCTGCGAAAGTCATGTAGTCATCTCCCTCAATGGTCGTTCATTCGTCCGGAGCGCTGGCCCTGATCGCGAGCGCATGGACTCGTTGGCCGGGAATATCGCCCAGCGCGCGGTTGACCATGCGCTGGCGCTCAAGCCGTGACTTGCCTTTGAATGCAGCGCTTTTGATCTCGATGGTAAAGTGTGATTCGCCCGATCCGTCATCCCCGGCGTGGCCGTGGTGGCGGGCGCTGTCATTGATGACGGCAAGGCTGGTGGGAGCGAATGCGCCACGCAGCAGCGATTCCATTTCATGCGCGAGAGGTCCGGTCATGCCTTCACTTCTAGCGCAACAATCGCCATGTGAAAGCACTGTGAAGCACGATCGGTTCCATGGCCGCGTCAGCGGTGTGCAGCGGCACTGTGACTGGCCCGGTTGTCCCGAGCCGGGCGAATTCCGCGCGCCGGGGCCGCGCGCGCCCGGTTTTGACGGGCCGGGCGACTACCGCTGGTTCTGCCTTGACCATATCCGCGAGTTCAACGCGGGCTACGACTGGTTCGAGGGGATGAGCGCCGAGGAAATCCTGCAAGCGCAATCACCGATCCACGGCTGGGATCGTCAGACCCGCGCCTTCAGCCCAACCGCCGGGATCGACGCTGCGCCGCGCTGGGCGGACTATTCCGACCCGCTCGAGGCGATCAGCCAGCGCGCCCGTGCGCGCCGTCCGGCCGAACGCAAGGATGGTCGCGCGGTGCTGCCCGAGGAGCGCCGCGCGCTCGATGTGCTGGGCCTGCCGCTCGATGCCAGCCTGCACGATCTGCGCAGCCGCCATTCGCAACTGGTGCGCAAGTACCACCCCGACCGCAACGGGGGCGATCGCAGCCACGAGGCCCGGTTGCAGGAGGTGGTCGAGGCCTATCAACTGCTGCGCAAGTCGGCGGCTTTTTCTAGCCCGCCTCGCACAACGCCTTGAACTGATCGGCCACCGCGCCCCAGCCTTGCTCGAAACCCATTTCGCGGTGATGCGCCATGCTTTCCGAGGTCCAGTGCCGGGCGCGTCCGGTATAGCGGGTGCCGCTGCCCTCGGGCACGATTTCCCAGATGCCGATCATGAACGGCCCGCCGGGTTGCAGGTCGCGTTCGATCGCATCCGTGGTCGCGATGCGGCGGCCTTCGTCCCAGGCAAGGATGAAGCCGGGATGCTCGTTCTTCTCGCCATCGGGGCCGAACATGGTGGTGTGGGTATAGCCGCCGGGCTGACGCGGGCCCCAGTTGACCTCGGCGCGCCACGGCACCGGGCACCACCATTCGTTGGTGCGGTTGGTCAGTACGTCCCAGACCTTGGCGGGATCGGCCTCGATGAGGCGGGTGACGGACAATTCGTACATGGGGATTCCTTTCAGTCGCGATCGGGCGCGCCAAGGGGGAAGTAGTGGCGATAGGGTCGTGCGTCGTCGACGCAGCGCACGACCGGAGGCAGGGCAAGCAGATGCGCGCGCCATGCTTGCAGGCGCGGGCAGTTCGCCGGGATGCGATAGACCCAGGCGGCGTAAAACAGGCGGGGCGCGGCGGCACATGCGATCAGGGTGACACGGTCGCGCTGGGCGTAGGTTTCGAGCCAGCCCTCGATCCAGCGGTACGAGCGGTCAAGCCGCGCCTCGACCCGTTCGCGCACCGCGGGGTCGGGGTTGCCGGGATTGCGGATGTACTCGAACACGATTTCCTGCATGACGTCCATCACGTGCAGGTCGAACACCCGGTCCCACATCCTCACCCGGATCGCCTCGTCGCGGTCGGCGGGGAGCAGCGGGGCCGGGCCGGGGTGGTTGCGGTTGAGGTATTCGATGATCGAGGTCGCCTCGAACATGGTGACTTCGCCGTCGCGCAGCACCGGGAACTTGCCGCTCGGCCCGGCCGCAGCGACGAAAGCGTCATGCTCCGGCGTGCCTTCGCCGACCCCGCGAAACTCGAACCGCGTGCCATTGGCATACAGCGCGATCAGCGCCTTCCAGGTATAGGAGGAAAACGGATGGCCGTAGAGCGACAGGCTCATTTGTATGCTCCTTCGCGCAGGTTGATCCCGTGTTCGACCCACATCTTTAGTGCGGTGAGCATCTGCGACCAGCCCATGCAGTTGCCGTAGGAATCGTTCCAACCGGCGTCGTCATTGGCCCAACCGCTTTCGCTGACCGAAACCTTGGTCCGGCTTCCACCATCGACCGGTTCGAAGCGGAAGCGAACGTCGTTGTTGCCGCTGCCGTCGCGGCGGCCCCAGCCGATGTGGATTCGCTCGGGCGGAACAGCCTCGATCACCTCGACCGGGAAGGCGCCGGGGAAATCGTGGAAGTCCCACTGCACGGTCTGGCCGCTTTCCAGCCGACCGACGGCGCCACCGGTGGTGAAATAGCGCGACAGTACGGCGGGGTCCGCAACCGCCTCATAAACCTCGGCCGGAGGACGCGAGACGATGATCCAAACGGTGAATTCGGGGCTCATGCCGCTTGCGCCACGGCGGCTTCGATTGCGGCGACGTCGATCTTGCGCATGGTCATCATCGCTTCGAAGGCGCGCTTGGCCTTGTCGCCGCCTGGAGCCATCGCGTCAGTCAGCACGCGCGGCGTGATCTGCCAGGAAAAGCCCCACTTGTCGCGGCACCAGCCGCAGGCGCTTTCCTCACCGCCGTTGCCGACGATCGCGTTCCAGTAGCGATCGGTTTCCGCCTGGCTGTCGGTGGCGACTTGAAATGAGAAAGCTTCGTTGGGCTTGAACGCGGGGCCGCCGTTAAGGCCGATGCACTTGATCCCCAGCACCGTGAACTCGACCGTCAGCACCTCGCCCGCCTTGGTCGAGGGGTTGTCGCCGGGCGCGCGGTGGACGCTGTCGACATGGCTGTCGGGGAAGGTCTCGACATAGAACCGCGCGGCCTCCTCGGCATCGTGGTTGTACCACAGGCACAGGGTGACACCGGTCATTTGCGGCTCTCCTCGATCAGCTTGTTGTCGATCGCCTTCGCGGCCTTGTAGGCAGGGCGAGCCTGCAGCCGCTCGGCATAGGCGACGAAGGCCTCGTTGGGTGGGATCGACCCGAAGGTCAGGCCCCAGTCGACCTGGCTGCCGACATAGACATCGGCCATGGTGAAGCGGTTGCCGCAGACGTAGTTGTTGCCCTCGAAATGCCCTTCGAGCGTGCTCATCGTCCGGTCATAGCTGCCCCATCCGGCCATGACCTCGCGCTCCTTTGGCAGGTCCCAGCCCATCGAACGGGTGACCACCGCCTGTTCGACCGGCCCGGCGGCGAAGAACAGCCAGCGGAAATAGTTGGCACATTCGTCGGCCGAAGGGCCCAGCCCGGCCTCGGGGTGCGCTTCGGCCAGATAGGCGCAGATCGCGGCGCATTCAGTTACCACCTTGTCCCCGGTCGTGCTGTGGTGGATCAGCGTCGGCACCTTGCCCATCGGGTTGGCGGCGAGCAGGGCGGCGGGTTTGGCGTCCCACGGCACCTGCACCTGGTCATAGCTCGCGCCCGCCTCGTGCAAGGCCCAGCGCGCGATCTGCCCGCGGCTCATCGGATTGGTGAAGAAGGTATATTCGGCCATGTATCTCTCCTTGCGGGGGACGAGCCTAAGCGGAACCGGTTCACGGTCAATGCGCCAGTTTGAATGCTACCCATTGTCTGAGGATGCGGATCAGGAAGGTCTTGGGAAAGGTCTGGTAGCGCGGTACGCCGTCGGGGAAAGGCAGGTCGCTGGTGCGATCCCGCACCTCAAGCCGCATCTCGATTGCCGGTTTGTCGCCCGCCCACCGTTCGATCATGGTCGATTTCCAGAATCGCCAATCGTCGAAAGCGATGAACATGGCCGAATTGCAGCAGCCAGCGACAAGGCGCGAGGTTGGCGAATCCGGCCGCAGCTTGTGCGCGGTCATGTGTTCCTCACCCTTGAGCAGGGCGAAGCGATCGTTGCGGATCAGCGCCAGCGCAGTGCCGCCATCGGCATCGGCCACGGCTGGACCGTGCCCCTCCGCCTCGATCATCCGGGCGGCGGCCTGGCAATCGGCGCAATAGCATACCGCCGTTCCGATCGGCGGCGCGGTGATGGCGCATTCGACCGCGCCGCAGGCGCATTGCATCGATCGGCGGTAAGTCACGCCCCTCCAACCAGACTGAACATCGCGCCCTGCGGATCGATTCCCTGGATGATCCACAGATCGCCGGGAACCTGATGCGGGCCGTTGATGATCTGCCCGCCGTTCACCCCGACCAGGTCCTTGGCCTTGGCGATGCTGTCGACCCAGAAATAGTGGCACCACATCGCGGCGGGCACGGCTTCGGGCTTTGTCATGATCGCGCCGATTGTCACGCCGTCGTGGGCGATGAACTGGTATTTGCCCATCGGGCCCATGTCCATCGCATCGGGCAGGGTCCAGCCGAACCGGCTGGTGTAGAACTTTTCCGCATTGGTCTGGTTGCCGGCGTAAAGCTCGTTCCAACCGCAATGGCCAGGGTTGGGGCGGGGGGCGAAGGCGGTGCTCTCGCCGCCGCCGGGCGGCGGGGTTGGGGTCATCACGTAGAGCGCCGCACCGCAGCAATCAGCGACCATCGCGACGCGGCCTGCCATGGCGATGTCGGTCGCAGGCATCAGCGTCTTGCCGCCCGCCGCCTCGATTGCCTTGAGCTCGGCATCGACATCGTCGACCCC
>JAFEEP010000509.1 GCA_018241045.1 Pseudomonadota bacterium
GGACCAGATCGGCGGCCTTGCCGGGAACGATCGAGCCGGTCTGCTTGTCCTTCCCGACCAGCCGGGCCGGAACGATCGTCGCCGCGGCCAGCGCATCGGCGGCGCTGAACCCTGCCTGGCGGTAGATCTCCAGCTCGTGGATCAGCTCGATCCCCGATCCGTCGGTGCCGGTCACGATTGGCACGCCGGCCTGGTGCATCTTGCCCAGCAGCGCGACCATCTTCGCCCAGCTTGCGCGATAGTCGGCCCGGGTCAGCCCGGCAGGCGGGGCAAAGCCGCCGCCCCGGAAGCCGCGCTCGACCGTCGGCGGCAGGGTGCCAACGAAGGGCGCATAGGCCGGTGACAGTTCGCCATTGTCGGGCACGTAGAGTCCCTCGAAAGCCACCATCGTCGGATCGGAATAGATCTGCTTGTCGGCCATGGTCTTGATCAGCGCAGTCATTTCCGGGCTGTCGAGGTCCATGTCCTTGGCATAGCGGCCCGGCGCCTGAAAGCGGTTGATGCCGTTGTCGCTGTCCAGTTCCTTGGCCGGAACGCCCTCCATCACGATCCAGTTGATGTGGGTGATTTCATCGTAGCCGTCCTTGATCGCCTCGCTCGGACGGATGCCGTGCGGGATATGGCCGTGGACGTGCAGCCCCAGCTTGTGCGCCTCGGCGGTCGCGGCAGGCAACCAGTGGTAGTCGAAAGTGCCGTAGAACTTGACCCCGGTGAAGCCCTGTTCCTTTGCCTTGCGGACCAGTGCGATCGCCTCGGCTTCGCTGGTGGCGACACTGGCGATCTGGGCGGTGTAGGGCCCCTTCCCGTCGATCAGCGAGCTGGCGTAGACGTGCGGGCTGAGTAGTTCGCCAGCGGCAACGCGCCTGGCCCGGTCGATGGTCATCAGGTTGTTGTTGCCCGGATCGCGCACCGAGGTCACCCCCAGCGAAAGCTCCTGCGGCCCGGTATAGTCATCGCCGAAATGCATATGGCAGTCCCACAGCCCCGGGACCAGCGTCTTGCCGGTGCCGTCGAACACCTTGGCGCCAGCCGGAATGGGGGTCGATCCCGCCGGGCCGACAGCCATGATCGTCGCACCCGAAACAACGACGTTCTGGTCGGCCAGGAACCGCCGCCCATCGGCATCGAACAGCTTGACGTGCGTGAAGGCCACCGGGGTCGGCGGCACGGTGACGAGCCGCTTGGCCAGAATCGGCGCCTGCGCAGCGATGGCCTTTGACTGGACCGCCTCCATCCGCGTCTGCTCGCCCGCATAGGCATCGGGCAGCCAGGCCATGCCGTTGGCCACGCCGAAGAACCTGCCCCGGGCATCGGCCCAGACCGGAAACGGGGTGTTGTAGATCCCGACGATCTGCCACAGCGTGATCGGCTTGGCACCCTTGCCCTTTCCGACCGTCATTGTCGCCAACTTTTCCGCCCGCGCCGAGCCGCCGGGGAGCAGATCCAGCTTGCGTCCCGGACTGGCGAGCAAACGCTCGATGAACCAGCCGTTGATGTCCATCGGACCGCCCATGCTGGTATAGAACCGACCCGCACCGCCTTCGGTCGATCCGGCATCGACCTGGCTTTTCCACCGCGCGCCCGCGCCCGTCCGGCTGAAGCTTTCCGCCGCGTCGCCTTGCGGCGTCACCCCGCGCACGATGATCGAATCAGGCGTTCCGTCACGCCCCGGCTTGCCCGCGTAGTCGACTTCCCACACCTGCCCGCGCAGGTTCATGCTCTCGCGCGCCATGCGGGTGCCGTCAGGCAATCTCCACGACCAGCCTTCGCCGTGCTTTCCACCGGTCGACTGGATCACGTAGTGGCGTGCGTTCGCGGGCGGCTTCGCCAAATCCTCTTTCGGCGTCTGGGCCATAGCCGAGGTTGCGAGCAGCACCGCGGCAAGCGGCAGGGTTGCAAGGCGCATACGAATCTCCCCGTTTCGTCAGTCAGCGAAAGACTGGACGAAACAGGCGACAATGGCTTGTCCAAACTCGACATACGGCGGGCGGCGTCCGCCCAGCGCATCACATCCCCGGTAGCTTGAACCCCGGGGGCAGGCCCATGCCCTGCTGCATCGCCGCCATCTCGCGCCCGGCAACCTCGTCCGCCTTGGCACGCGCATCGTTGAAGGCGGCGGCGACGAGATCTTCGACGATGCCCTTTTCCTCGGGCTTCAAGAGGCTTTCGTCGATCGAGACGCCGATGATCCGTCCCTTGGCCGTGGCGCGAACGGTGACGAGACCGCCGCCCGCCTTGCCTTCCACCTCGATGCCGTCGAGCTTGGTCTGGCTTTCTTCCATCTGCTTCTGGATGGTCTCTGCCGCCTGCTGGGCCGCCTTGATCATCTCTTCCATCGACTTCACGTCATCTGCTCCATCTGTTGCCGCCCTGCGCGACCTTCGCGTCGGGGGTGTCCTCGATAATCTGCGCCTCGGGGAAGGCGGCAAGCGCCGCTTCGACCAGGGGATGCTGCATCAGCGCAGCGTGTTCGGCCAGCTTCACCGCCTCAGCCGCTTCGCGCAGCGTCGGTTGCCCGCCCCCCTCGCCCCGCGTCACCTGCCAGCGCTCGCCCGTGGCGCGCAGCAGGGCATCGCGCAATTCGGCACCGGGATCGCCCGAATAGCCGGGGGCGAGCGCATAGAACAGCTCGGTCGGCTTGAGTTCGATCACCCGCACCCAGTCGCGCATCACCTGAGCGAGGCGCAACTGGCCGGACTGATCGACCCGGTCGACCAGCGCGCGCCATTGCGCATCCGCCGTGGCAACCGGATCGGCGGCCACCGGCGCGGCGGTTGGCGCGGCACCCGGCGCAACCCCGCGCGCTGCCATCGCCTCCAGCTTCTTCGCCAGCGTGCCGGGATCGGGCATATCGCTGGCGTGCAGCACGCGCAGCAGCGCCATCTTCGCGGCGATCAGTGGATCGGGTGCGGTGCGCACCTCGTCATGCCCCTTGAGCAGGAGCTGCCACAGCCGGTGCAATTGCCCCGCCGTCAGCCGCTGCGCCCAATCGTCCAGCGCCTCGCGCTCTTCGGCGGAGATAGCATCGACTCCGCTCTTGCCCAACTGGGCCACGGTGATCCGGTGCGTCAGTTCCAGCGTTGAACGCAACAGCGCCAGCGGCTCGACTCCCAGCGCGAACTGCTGGTCGACCATGTCGAGCAACGCCGCGCCATCGCCCGCCAGCATCGCCGCGAACAGGCGGCGCTGGGCGCTCTTGTCAGCCAGCCCCAGCATATCCTGAACCTGCGCCGCGCCAACGTGCCCTTCCCCGCCCAGGTCGGCATGGGCGATCGCCTGGTCGAGGATCGACAGCCCATCGCGCACCGATCCTTCTGCGGCAGCGGCGATCATCGCCAGTGCCTCGGCATCGGCATCGACACCCTCGGCCTTGCAGATCGCTGCGAAATGTTCGGCCAGCAGCGGGGTCGGGATGCGGCGCAGGTCGAAGCGCTGGCAGCGAGACAGGACCGTGACCGGCAGCTTGTCCACCTCGGTCGTGGCGAACAGGAACTTTACATGGGCTGGCGGCTCTTCCAGCGTCTTCAACAGCGCGTTGAAGGCGTTGCGACTGAGCATATGAACTTCGTCGATGATGTAGATCTTGTAGCGCGCCGAGACGGCGGCATAGCGCACCGCCTCGATGATCTCGCGCACGTCATCGACGCCGGTGTGGCTCGCCGCGTCCATCTCGATCACATCGATGTGACGTCCTTCGGCAATGGCGACGCATGGTTCGCACTGGCCGCAGGGGTCGATCGTCGGACCGCCGTTGCCATCGGGGCCGATGCAGTTGAGCGCCTTGGCGATCAGCCGCGCGGTACTGGTCTTGCCCACCCCGCGCACACCGGTCATCAGGAAGGCATGGGCCAGCCGGTCGCGCCGGATCGCGTTGCCCAGCGTCTGGACCATCGCGTCCTGCCCGATCAGCGCGCTGAATGTCTGCGGGCGATACTTGCGCGCCAGCACGCGATAGGGCTGCGCCGGGGCGCTGGTTGGCGGAACGGGGGGAGCGACGGGCGCAGGTTCCGGCGCGCCGAACATCGATTCCTGTCCGGCCTCCTCCAACTCGGCAAGGCTTGGCGCGTCGTCGTTTTCAGGCTCGTCGCCGAAGATGTCGGGGGAATCACCCATGGGTGCAGACTAGGCGGCGCCAGTTCGATTGTCGAAGGGATTAGGAGCCGGCCGACCCGCCGCAACCCGTTGTGGCTGCTTCCTTCCGGACCTGACCAGGTTGGCGAGCGCAAACGTCCGACCGACTCCCGGCGGCGCATATGGCGGGGCTGTCGCGTTTAAGCAAGTGTCCTTGGTCCGACTGGCGTAGAAGGTGCGCGACTCGCTCTTCGCGAGCGGTCGGTTTGGTCGTCCCCTGCGGGACGACTTGGGGGCGGACCTGGCCGTTGCTTACCTGCGCGACCCAGGCAACCGGTCGGTCCGCTTCCCGATCAGCCGGTCAGCGGAAATTGTCGGCGTAGGCCTGCAGCTTGAGGCGGCGCGGCGGCACGGTATGCACCTCGGCCTCGATCCCGTATTTGTCGGCGTAGGCCCGGGCCTCGTCAGCGCTGCCAAAGCGCAATTGGACCTGGCTCTGCATATCGCCCGATCCGGTCCAGCCCATCAGCGGGTCGGCCCGCCGCGCTTCGGCGGGGGCGAAGTCAAGGATCCAGTCGCCCAGCCGGGCCTGGCCGGACTGCATGGCGTTCTTCGGGCGTTGGTAGATACGTGCGGGCATGGCCTTGCGCTTTGGTGCAGAATAGCCGGGGAATCAAGATGGCGCGAACCTGAATCACCGTCGTTCGAAGGCGTTCCGGGTCTTGAGGCTGGCCACCTCGGTCCACGGTTGGTCAGGCCAACGGTGCTTGGGGTAGCGCCCTTTCATGTCGCGCTGCACGTCCTTCCACGATCCACGCCAGAACCCGGGCAGGTCGCGCGTGGTCTGCAGGGGCTTGCCGCCCGGATCAGTGAGCTTGAGCAACAAGGGCTGCGGCGGCTGACCGAACGTCGGGTGCCGGTCGAGCCCGAACAGCGCCTGTACGCGCAGCTCGACGCTTGCTCCACCGGGATCGTCATAGTCGATCGCATGACTGGTCCCCGCCGCGCTGGCGAACTGCGCCGGGGCCAGCCGGTCAAGCGCCTGCTGGCCCGCATAGTCGAGCCGCGCGCGCAAGGCATCGTGCAGCCGCGCCGGATCGATTTGATCGAGCCTGCGCCCCAGCAACGGACCGAGCCATTCAACGGCATCGGCGAGCAGCGCGTCATCGGACAGAGCCTCAATCCCGGCGTAGCGCGCACGGCGCAGCAGGGCGTGGCTCGCCTTGGACAGCGGCAGCAGGGCGAGGCCATCGCTCGCGACCTTGTCGAGCAGGAAAGCGCGGATCGCCTCGGGATCGGGCGCGGGA
>JAFEEP010000050.1 GCA_018241045.1 Pseudomonadota bacterium
CTGCCAGGGATTGCCCTGGGCATCCCCAAGCGTCACCCCAGCGACATTGCGCTGCAGCGCGGCGGTCAAGTCAGCATGGGTCCCCGCGTTGATCGCGGCGGCATCGACGCCCTCGCTTTCGTCAGCGTCGATCGCGCCGCCGGGTGCGGTGACGACGATCGCTGGCTCGGCGGACTGGGCATGGGCAACGACCGGAACGAGGACCGCAACCGACAGACAGAGTCCCCGCATTCCTACCACATCCTTCTGAGCAATCCGTCGCGCATGGCGAAATGATGATAGAGCGCCGCCACAACGTGCAGCACGACCAGGGCCGCGAACACCCAGCCGAGCAGCTCGTGCATCTCATGCCCCAGAACATAGGCCGTATCGCCCCTGGTGACCGCGAACTTGGCCACCGGGAACAGTCCGAACCAGGTCAGGGGGCGGTCACTGGCTGAAGCGACGATCCACCCGGACAACGGCATGACGATCATCAGCGGGTAGAACAGCAGATGCACCGCGCGCGCGGCCAGCCGCATCCACGCCGGGGTCGACTGGGGCAAGGCGGGCGCTGTCCAGGTCAGCCGCCAACCCAGCCGGGCCAGTGACAGAACCAGGATGGTGAGGCCGCTGGCCTTGTGGAACGGCATCGTCCGCAGCACCTCGTCAAGCGGCTTGTGGAAGAAGCCGGTGAGGAGATTGGCGAGGATCAGCACCGCGATCGCCGCGTGAAGCGCGCGGGCAACGCGGTTGTACCGCTCCGCCGTGGCGAGCATCATGGCCTCAACGCCCCTGATGGAACCGCAGCCCGGCCCACAGCGTGCGCGGGGTGCCAAGATCGATTGAACCGCCCTGATTGCGGGTGACGACATCGACGTCGGTCAGGTTCTCCCCGCGCAGCACCAGCGACACGCCCCTGATCAGCGGCACCTCGACGAAGGCGCCGATGGTGGTGGCGGCGGGGAGGACGTCGGTCTGCAGGTCGTCCTCGTACTGCGCGCCGACGTAGCGCAGCGTTGCCGCGACGGTCCAGCCCACGGCCGGATGCACCCCCAGCGTGGCGCTACCCGCAACCTTCGGGGTCTGCGCCGGGCGCATACCATTGAGCGACAGCGCGGTGCCGCTCGCCTCAACCTTGGCGTCGGTCAGCGCCAGCGAACCATCGAAGAACACCGGGCCGGTGGCGGCGCGCAGGGCGAACTCCAGCCCGCGGGCATGGATCGCATCGACGTTGAACCGTTTGCGGGTGTTGGTCGCGATGGTGACGTTGGCGATCGCCTGCTTGACCCGGTTGTCGAAGGCGGTGAACGAGAAGGTCACCGGCGCGATCGGGCTCCAGTCGAACCCGGCCTCGTAGCCGCGCAGCTTTTCAGGGGCCAGCGCGGCATTGGCCTGGGTGGTCACCGGGAACACCGTGAAGGGACGATAGAGTTCGTTGAGGGTCGGCAGGCGGAAACCGGTATAGCCAGCGGCGCGCAGCTTGACCCCGCCGCCGAGCGACAGCACGCCCCCGCCCCGGAAGCTGCCTTGCCAGTCCGAACGCTCGGGATAGAGGTTGCTGATGGTCACGACCCCGGCGGGATTGCGCTGGGTGAAGAACCCGTCGCTGATCGACCAGTGATCGGCTCTGGCCCCTGCGGTCAGCACCAGCGGCCCGACGGTCCAGTCGTTCTCAGCGAAAAACCCGACGTCGCTGTTGCGCCCGCCTTCCTGGCGGCGCGAGGTGACGGGATTGGCGGCAAGGTTGGCGTTGTAGGCCACCTCCTGCTCGTTGCCATCGGCAACCCGCCAGTCCCCGCCCAGTCGCAGCACCATGTTGTGCCCGACCGGAGGACGGATCTCCGCCTTGCCGCCATAGCCCAGGGTCGGGGTCTTGAACTGGTCGAGCGACTTGCGGAAGGTCGAGGAGGAAATCACCACGCTGGAGAAATCGCGGACCTGGACATAGCCGAGAACGTCGAACTGCCAGGCCCCGCGCGAAACCAGTCGCAGGCTGGCATCCTGCCCGCTGGATGTGTTGTCCGCCCCGGCAAAACGCAGCACGCGCTGGTCGTCGAAGGCGGCGAGGCGGGCCTGAAGCTCCAGATCCGGGCCCAGCGGCGCGACCATGCGGGCCGAGGCCGACCAGCTATCATAGCGGGCGCGGACACTCGCGGGAACGCGCTGTGAATCGGGGGTGGTCCAGAACCCTTCGCCACGGTCCCAGCGCCCGGAGATCGCGACAAAGCCGCCGCCAAGGCGCGGCGCCAGCGTGCCCGACAGCTCGGTCTCGCCGCGATCGTCAACCAGCGCGCTGGCGTTGAGCAGGCCGAACTGGTCAGGGGTACCGCTGGTCAGCTCGATCGTTCCCGATGCCGCTCCCGCACCGAATGCGCCCGCCCCGCCGCCACGGGTGACCCGCGCCGAGGCAAGCTGCTCGGGAGCGATCGCCGAGAAGGGAATGTAGCCGAAGAACGGGTCGGCCATCGGCACCCCGTCGAGCAGGACCAAGGCCCGGCTGGTCGCGTTTCCGCCCAGCGCGCGCAGCGTGACGCCCTGCGCCGAGGGATTCGACGAGCGGCTGTCCGAACGGCGAAATTGCTGAAATCCGGCGACCGAACCAAGGGCGTCCTCGATCCGGCCCGAAACGCTTTGCGCAAGCTTGTCCGCATCGATGAGTGTCGTGTCATAGGCCGGGGTTGCCGGGGTCGCTTCGAGCCCCTTGCCAGTCACCACGATGACCGGCTCGGCATTTTGCGCCAGCGCCGGTTGGGCGACGAGTCCAATCGCCGAACTGGCGAGCAATACCGGCAGAGAACGTTGCATCTGAATTCCCTCAGCCCCGCTTATGCAAAATCCGGCGGTCGCGCGGGGCGCAACCGCCGGTAGCTGCCCCTAGCTTGCGGCAGGGCTGACGTCAGCCCAAAACCGGATCAGAAGAACAGAATACCCCCAAGGGCGATCGCATTGCTTTCGGCATGGTTGCCGTTGTGCGCCTCGGCCTTGGAATGAACATATTCGCCGATCAGCGTCACCCAGCTGGTCAGGCCATAGCGGACCTGGCCGACCCAGCTCGAATTCTTGTCGAGCAGCGCCGGATTGGCCGTGGCATCGGCGGCATTGGCATAGTCGAGCGAGCTTTCGCCGTAACTGCCGCCAACCGAAACCTTGCCCAGGCTGACCAACGCCTGGCCATAGAAGCCATGACTGCTGCGCGGATTACCGAAGGCGTCGGTATCGAACAGGTTGAGCACCGTGGTCCCCAGTCCCTTGGCGGTGTAGTAATAGCCGGTCAGCGTCACCGGACCGGCGCTCACCTTGGCCCCGGTATCGAGCCCCTTGCCGGTGTAGTTGACCAGCCCGCCGGTGCCAGCGCCAAGCGTCTTGTGCTCCTGGGTGATCCCCGACACCCAGGCGCGCAGTCCGACCCCGCCGAACTTGCCGTCATAGGTGATCTTGCCCTGGAAGCCGGGGCTCGAATTGCCCTGGGCCGGAGCGGTCAGCGAATTGAGCGGCTGGAACACGCCCAACGTCACCTGCGCGCCGCCGAAGCTGGGCGAGGTATAGGTAATCTGCGGCTGGAAATCGGTGTAGCTGTAGCCCACCCCGCTCCGCCCCAGCGTGGTATTGCCCGGGGCGACATTGCCGCCCGGAGTGCCCGATGACAGCAGCGTGATATCGTTGAGGATGCCTTCAGAACCGAACAGGCCGATGTCGCGGCCGATCTTGAACTCGCCCAGTCGGGCCTTGCCGAAGGTCATGTAGGTCTGGCGGAAATCGATCCCGGCGGTTGCCAGCGCAGTCGGCTGGCCGCCGTTGTTCGCGCCCAGCGCACCCCAGGCAGTGCTGTTGATCCCCGGGTACATTCCGAAGTGCGCGCCAACGTCCCAGCCACCCTGCTTCGTGGTGACATCGACCTTGAGGAAGCCCGGCAGCAGGCCGTTGCGGATCGCGCTGCTCGAATTGCCACCGACATTGGCAACACCGCCGACGACAGCAGTGGTTGCGCTGGGCGTGGCCGGATCGTCATGCACGTAGAACCCGTTGACCGACCCCGAAAACTTGATCGTCGCCGGGCCGACGTTGAAGCCGATGCCTCTGTCGGTCATGTGCACCACGGTCTTGTCGTCCAGCGCGGTCTGCGCCGCGGCCATCGGCGCGGCGGGCGGCGGAGCGGCATTGGCGGCGGCGTCCTGCGCCATAAGGTCCTTGAACTCCTCATCGCTGAGGATGCCCTTTTCGTGCAGGCGCTTGAGCAGCGCTTCATTCGAACCGGCCATTGCCGGCGCGGCCGTAAAGCAAAGCGCGACCGCCGCGACGGTGCCGCCGAGCAGAGTCTTCTTGAGCATCGGGAATCCCCCTCCTGAGTGTCTGGCCGTCAGTGCGGCCCGGGGGAAAATGCGACTGCAGCGAAGTGTCCGAAATTGGACTTTGGTTCTGATACTTTGGGACGAGGGGCGAACGCGCGCTCGCTCAGGGCGCGATCACCACGCCCCAGGGGCCTTCACCAGCTGGCAAAGTTGCGGTCACTTTCAGCGCTGCCAGGTCGACCAGACTGACGTTGTTGCTCAGCCCATTCGCAACGATCGCGCTCTTCCCGTCCCCGGTGATCGCCAGGTGCCAGGGGCGCCGCCCGACCGCGACATAGCCGCGCACCTTGCGACTGGCGACGTCGATCACCGCCACGCTGTCGGCCCGGCCCAGCGCGATCACCGCGGTCTTGCCATCGGGGGTGAAGCGGATGCCGCAGGGCAGCACCTTGTACGATGCAACCCCGGGCGGGGCGAAGGGTATCGTCGCGATGATCCTGCGCGTCGCCGGATCGGCGATCTGGACCACCTGCCCCGCTTCGGCGGCGATCCACAGCTCGCGCCCGTCGGCGGTGAACTCGACGTGGCGGGGTCGCGCCTCGGTGACCGTGGTGTCGACCGCCTGGTGCGTGGCAAGGTCGATCCAGGCGATCGAGCTGTCATCCTCGCTGGTCACCACCAGCCACTTGCCGTCAGGGCTTTCGGCGATGCCTTCGGGCTCCTTGCCGACCACCGCCTGCCAGGCGACCTTGCGGGTCGAAAGATCGATCGCTGTCATCGCCGCGTCGTTCTCGTTGGCGACGAACAGCAGGTGCCCATCGCGCGAGGCAAAGCACTGTTCCGGGTCAGCGCCCGAAGGCAGCGTGGCGATCAGCGCGCCGGTGGCGCGATCGCGAACCTCGACCGCGTTGTCGTCGCCAGCGCAGACCAGCAGATACTTGCCGTCGCGCGACAGGGTGATCCCGCGCGGACGCTTGCCGACCGGCCAGGTCGCCGTCGGAGCGCCCTTGGCCAGGTCAATCACCGTGACGCTCGCCCCGCGCTCGTTGGAGACATAGGCGGTTTCGGCGTGGAGCGGGACGGTGGCTACCGAAAGCGCCAGCCCTGATCCCAGAATGAATGAAATCCGGTCCATTGCAGCAATTTACCCGCGGCGCCCTCAAAACATACTGGACGATAGTACAATGGGGCGCCGCCGTGAATGACA
>JAFEEP010000510.1 GCA_018241045.1 Pseudomonadota bacterium
GACCTGATGAAGAAGGCGGCAAAGTGGGCCGATTGGCTGGAAGCCCGGTTCGTCACGGTCGACGTGACCCGGGCGGACGCGACGCCATCAATGCCGATGGCGAATGCGGCGAATGCGGCGAATGCGCCGGCGGCGCTGACTGCGCGGCGATAACCCTGTTTGCATTCATCCAGGGCCCCCGAGTTCGACCTGGGCGACACGTTTCTGAGTGGAGCTGCAATTGATGGAACGGCCACGAACTGCGGGTCGTCGGCCGAAGCTGCCGTTCGTCTGTAAGCACCCGGCGAACCCACCTTCCCCCAGCCGCTTAGACCATTGAAGATCGTGTCCATCAATTTTGATGGTGGACACGATGGATGTGGTTATCCCGCGCCGAACCCGGCTCACGCACAGCGAAGCCTGCAAGCAATCGGTGATCTCGGCCTGCCGTGGGCCCGGCGTTTCGGTGGCCGGCGTGGCCCTGGCCAACGGCCTGAACGCCAACCAGGTCCATTGCTGGATGCGCGAGCGCGGCATCGCGCCGCCGAGCCGGCGCAAGCCTGGCAGCACAGAGGTCACTTTGTTCGCTGAGCCAGGCTTTGTACCGGTGCAGGTCACCCCTTCCGTCGAGGCGCCGGTGATCCGCCTCAAGGTGCAGCATGGTAACGCACGCGTCAAGCTCGAATGACCCTTCCAGGGCGCCGAGGCCTGTGGTCCATGGCTGCGCGAGTGGATCGCATGATCCGCATCGAGGCGCTGTGGCTGTCGGTGGCGCTCCTGGACATGCGCGCGGGCATGGACACGTTGCTCGCGCAGGTGGTGCGCGTGTTCGGTGCAGCACAACCCCATCACGCCTATCTCTTTAGCAACCGGTGCGGCACCCGCTTTAAGGTGCTGGTCCATGACGGCTTCGGGGTGTGGCTCGCATGCCGGCGTTTGAACCAGGGCCGGTTTCACTGGACCGAGGGCCAGGGCGGTGTCGCACTCACCCGGGCGCAGTTCGACGCGCTGGTGCTCAGGCTGCCGTGGCAGCGACCTGGCGACGGCGGTGTGATCCGGACACTCTGAGGATGCATCAGCCCGATCGATTCGGCGCAGCAGCCTGTTTTCTCGCCTGCCGGAGCAGGCGCAGGCCGGGCAGGAGATCATCCTCGTCAAGACCGGCGAGCTCGATGCGCGGCTCGTATTGCACGCCCCGGTTTTTCAGCGGGATCGGGAGTGCCGCCAAGGGTGTTAATGTGATGGCCCCTTCCGGCCAGGCATCAGCCCGCGGGCCGGCCGTCATCGAGCGAACTCAGCGCATGAGTCAGACACTCAGAACGAACAGGTACTACGCCGCCATGGTCATCGCCGAGGCCGACAAGCTTGCCGAATTCCGCGAGAAGTTTCAGCCGGATCAGGGCTTCGCCGAAGTCGAACAGCGGATCCCGAAGCAGGGAACGTACCAGTTCATCATCGGCCTTCGCGCCCGGATGAAAACCTCGGAGGGTCACGAAGTGCTGGTGATGAGCTTCACGCCCGAGGTATGACGGCGGTGTGCTGGCCGAACCGTGGTCCGTCCTCGAGGGTTCGGATGACTGATCATTCGTTCAAACTATCGGTTTCTACACTCCGACATGGAAAGTGCTCTGAGTTTTCTTGAGCTCCTTGGACGCCAGCAAAGCATCGTCGGCGATGTGCTCGCCGGGCCTGCTGCGACGGGCGGCGTCGACCTCGCCATGCACCGTGCGCCGGCCCATTTGTTCGAGCGGGGAGCGTCTTCAGACCTGCTCGTGGTTGCGCAGCAGAATATCGCGTCGACCTCGGTGAAGTTCGACCTGGGGTTTGGTTGGCGTGAGCACTTCTGCGCGTCGCCTGCGGCCGTTTATGTCGTGCCGGCGGACGCAGACGCGCGCTGGTTGCTCGATGACGAGTCGCAGTGCGTTTTTCTGGCTTTCTCTCAGAAAGATGCCGACGATCTGCTACGGCAGTTCGATGTTCCCGAGCCGGGCCGTTGTCTCTGGGAGCTTGCTGGCCGAGGCTTCGACGAGGCGCTGATCCACGAACTCGTGACGCGGCTCTGGCAGGAAGTGATGCTGGTTGGCCCGAGTCCCTTGCTCGGGAGCAGTTGCCGTGTTGCCGTGCTGCATGCGCTTGCTCGACGCTTCCGCAGTGCGGCTGTGGCTCGGGGGCGGGCGCAGCCCAAGCTAGATCGAGTCACGCTCAGGCGTGTGCTCGCAGCCATCCACGAATTGCCCACTCCAGCGTTGTCGATAGAAATGCTGGCAAAGGAGGCTGGCCTGAGCCCATACCATTTCAGCCGTCTGTTCCGTAATTCGGTCGGACGCTCTCCGTATCGCTACTACGACGAGTTACGGTTCCAGCGCGCAAAGGATTTGCTGGGCACGACCGACCTGCCGGTAAACGAGATCGGGAGCCGGCTCGGCTTCACGCATCCGAGCCAGTTCACGCGCGCATTTCGGCGACACGCCGGCTGTGCGCCCAGCGCTTACCGAAATCAGATTGGACGGTAAGCGCCGGACAGTTCTCAGCGCTTCACGCGAGGATCGATCGGAGTCAGTACCCCGGCGCGTGCCTCGATGATCTCGCCCGCGTCGAGCAGCGTGTCCTCCCGGAAGCGCTGTCCGAGCAACTGCACGCCGACGGGCAGGCCATTGGCGACGCCTGTCGGCACGGCCAGAGCAGGAAAACCGAGCATCGGGATGGCCATCATCGACCAGTTGGCCGCCATCACACGACGCATGCTTTCGACGCTGGCGATGTCGGCATCCTGAATGAAGGCCTGCTCCGCCGATGCGGGCAGCAGGAGCAGGGGGTAATCCTGCAGGAAGCGCTGCAGACGCACGATCAGTGTGCCTCGGCGCGCATAGCCGTTCATGTAGTCGGCCAAGCCGGGTTTTTCACCCCACCAGTCGCGCGCGACCGCGTAGTAGTGGGCCGCGGCCTTCTTCATTCCTTCGTCGCCGATCTGCTCGACCAGCGGCATGATCTGGCGGAATTCTTCCATGGCCAGCAGATACCAGAGCCGGTAAGCCTCGCCGAAGGCCGGATCCTCGACTTCTTCGACGATATGACCCGCATCGCGCAGCCATTCTGCGGCCTGATCCAGTGCCGCATTTACCGCGGGCGTGGGGCTGGTGCCGGCGGCAGCGCGTAGCAGTCCGACACGGATCGGGTGGTTGAGGGGCGCGCCTTCCAACGGGGCTGGAGCGTGCAGCGCATCCCGCGGGTCGAAAGGACTCATCGCCGCCAAGGCCAGGCGCAGGTCGGCCACGCAACGTGCAAGCGGTCCTTGCGTGAGCATTGTCTGCACCGACAGAGCCTGGTCCATGTCGGTGGGTCCATACCAAGTCGGGATCCGGCCCACGGTGGGCCGCAGTCCCGTCACGCCGCAGCAGTACGCAGGCTGGCGTATCGAACCGCCGATGTCGTTGCCGTGTGCAATCGGCACCATGCCGGTGGCAGCGGCGGCGGCAGCGCCGCCGCTGGAGCCGCCCGGCGTGCGTGTTTCGTCCCAGGGGTTGAGCGTGCGGCCGTGAAGGTCGTTGGTCGTGAACCAGCGGTACGAGAACGCGGGGGTGTTGCTGCGTCCCACGAACACCGCGCCGGCCTTGCGCAGATTGGCGACATGCGGACTGTCTTCGGTCGCGATCATGTCCTTGAAGGCTGCAACGCCGTTTGTCGTCGCATGTCCGCGCTGGTCGCTGTTCACCTTGATGGAGACGGGCACTCCGTGCAGCTCGCCGAGGACGGCGCCGCGTGATACGGCGCGGTCGGCCTCGTCCGCGGCGGCGAGCGCTTCATCCGGTGAAACTTCGACCAGCGCATTGATGTGTCCGTTCACCTCCTCGATGCGGTTGAGGCACGCAAGTGTCGCTTCGCGCGAAGAGATCGCGCGCGTGCGAATGCCATGGGCAAGGGCCGTAGCCGTCCAGCGCCAAAGGTCAGCCGGCTGCGAATCAAGGGAAGTGAGCTTTTGTGCGGTCATCATGTGTCTCCTGCTGGTTATCGCCGCGCCCTGCAGAGTCGCGGTCGATGCCATGTTAGGGAGCGCAAGAAGGCCGCGGTAGCGAGGTTCGCCCCGCAGGCAGCAGGTTTGGTGAAGAGGTCGCAAGGATCGTCAAGCAAGCAGGGCTCGACAAGACCGTGATGCCTTGCGTGCTCACGATCCGGCGAAGCGTGCGGCGTCCGCGCGGAAATGCTCGACCAGCCAGTCCGCAGTCGAGGCCACGCGGGGCTGGGCGCGAGCATCGGGATGGATGACCATCCACAGTTCGCGGTTCAGCACCGGTTCGGGCCCAAAGAGGCGGATGAGCGCTGGATCCGGATCGGCAATGAAGCAGGGCAGTACGCCGTGGCCGATGCCGTCGGCGATGGCGCGGGCGAGGATAGGCGGATTGCTCGAGCGCAGCCGAATGCGTCCGTCACCGAGCACGTACTGCAGATGATGCATTTCGGGGGTATGCGCGAGCTCCTCGTTGTAAGCGACCCAATCGCCGGGCCGCACTTGCGGCCTGCTCCGCGCCGGGCCATAACAGGCGAAGCCGACGTCGGCGAGCTTGCGGATCAGGAAGCCTCCAGTCTTCGGGCGGGCCAGCCGGATGGCGATATCGGCTTCACGGCGCGCGACGTTCAGATTGTCGTTGCTCGCGATCAGATCCACGCAAAGGTCCGGGTAGCGCTGATACAGGTCCGGCAGTCGTGGTTGCAGCCATTCGCTGATGATCGCGCTCACCGTGGTGATCCGCACGAGGCCGCTTACCTGGGTGCTGTCAGCGTCGGCCAGTCGCAGCACGCCGGCCACGTCCTCTTCGATTCGGGCTGCACGCTCCAGCACCCGCTGGCCAAAGGGCGTGGGCCGCCAGCGGCCGTCGTTGCGCTCGAGAAGTGGCGCGCCCAGGTTCCCTTCGAGGGCGCGCAGGCGGCGGGCGACCGTCGTCTGGTCCACCCCGAGCCGGCGTCCAGCCATGGCCATGGTGCCTTCCCGCTCCAGGGTCACGATGAAACGCAGGTCATCCCAGTTCACGTATTCTCCTCGGGCCTGCAAATTTGCATGGGGGTCCGGCCGGAATGTTAATTCACGCAGGCGTTCGTCAGCCCTATCCTGCGGACATCGCTTCCCCACGCACAGGAGACCCCCGATGAGCACTGCCTCCACCACCCTGCGCCAGATCGCCGGCCTGCCTGCTGCACCGGCGCGCCTGTCCGAATCGGCTCTCGTCATCGTCGATGCCCAGAACACCTACCGCGGCGGCGTAATGCAGCTCGTCGGCGTCGAGCCGGCGCTCGACGAGTGCGCCCGCCTGCTGGCACGGGCGCGGGCGCTGAAAACCCCGGTGATCCACATCCAGCATGACTCGGGTCCCGGTTCGCCTTACGACGTGCGCGCCGAGATCGGCGCCATCGCCGACAAGGTTGCACCGCAGGCCGGCGAGCCGGTGGTGATCAAGAACTATCCCAATTCCTTCATTGGCACCGACCTGGATGCGCAGCTGAAGGCCAAGGGAGTCAGGAGCCTGGTGGTGGTGGGCTTCATGACCCACATGTGCATCAATTCCACCGCGCGCGGCGCCTTCAACCTTGGCTATGCGGTTACCGTGCCCGCTGCGGCCACGGCCACGCGCGCGCTGCCCGCGCCGGATGGTGGTATGGTGGGCGCAGACGGGTTGCAGGCTGCGGCGCTGGCCGCGCTGGGCGACCTCTTTGCGGTCGTCGTCCGGGACACGAGCGAAATCCCCGACTGAGCTGTACGGGGAGTCGATCCCGCGCATGGCCTTGCCCGCCGGATCTGCGCGGGATCAGGGCTCGACGAACGGCGCCATCGTCGGCCATGGGGAAAAGTAGGCGTGTCCCCATGTCTTCCCACTTCCTTTTGCGCCGACTCCGGTTTGTTCTGATTGCCAGCCTTCTGGCGCGCAGATCCGCCACCTCGCCCGGAACAATCCGCTGACGGACTTGCGCAACCGCGCGCTTCTCTCCGACCGCCTCGCGCAGGCGCTGGTGAGTGCCAGGCGCGACGGCCAGTGCCTGGCGGTGATGTTCCATTTGGATGACGTCAAACCGGTCAACGACAACCTGGGCCACGACACCGGCGATCTCCTGCTGCAGCAGGTCGCCACCCGGCTGCCTCGCCGCCTGCGCGAAGCCGACACCTTGGCCGAGGCGAGAAAGATTGGCGACGCCATCAGCACGCCGTTCGAGATCAAGGGGCATTCCATAGCGATCTCGGCAAGCATCGGCACCGCATGTACCCCGATCACGGCGAACGCGAACTCGAGCTGCTCAAACATGCCGACGAAGTCATGTACGAGGCGAAGCAGAATGGGCGGAATCAGGCGCGGATGTGCGCACGGGCGTGAGCTCGGGGGCAGGGCGGACGGCTAACCGATGCCCCTTATCCGCGCGGATTGCCCGTCGACGGTGCCGCCGGCAGGTTGTCGGC
>JAFEEP010000511.1 GCA_018241045.1 Pseudomonadota bacterium
AAGGTCAATGAGTACCAGCCCACGACCAGTGCGGCGACGACGCGTGATTTCGCCACGAAATACATCGAACCGCTGATGCAGGCGCAGATCGCGAGCAAGGTGATGGTGCGCTACTCAATGTACCAGGCACGCCAAACTGACGGCAAGGGCAAGACTTGGCTGGTCATGGAATACCGCGACCCGATTTCGTTTGAACGGTCGGAGGATTTGAAGACCGGGATCCGTAAGAAGTTGCTAGAGACGAACGCTGGCTACGCCTCGTTCGACAAGGTGAAGGAAAGCCTGCGCAGCACCGGGCCGGAAACGGTTTCGAGTTACCAGGAGTTGCCGGCTCCCGAACTGAAAGACCTGCCATCGTACAAGGCAGAGGCGAAGTTGACCGGGACACTCCGCATCTACGGTTCGGAATTGAAGAACTCGGTCGAATATCTCGCCAAGGGTTTCCAGGCCTTCCATCCCGATCTGCGGATCACCTGGAGCAATGCCACCTCGTCCGAAGGCGCACTCGCGGGCCTCTATACCGGCATCGCCGACGTTGCGCCAATGGGCGATGATGCCAAGGTGACCGACCAGATGCCGTTCTACAACGCGATGGGTTATGTTCCCACCGAAGTGTCCGTTTCGACCGGCGGGTATGAGCGGCGCGGGTCGCTTTGGGCCTGGGCGATCGTGGTCAACAAGGATAACCCGCTTGCCAGCCTGTCGAAGGATCAACTCGAGAACATTTTCGGCTCCGAAAGGACCGGCGGCTGGAAGGTCGAGGACAACAATTGGTTGTTCACGGCCGAGTTCAAGAAGGATCGCTCATCCGACATCCGCACCTGGGACCAGCTTGGGCTGAAGGGCGAGTTCAAGGGCAAGGAAATCCAGACCTATGGCTATTCAGCCCAGGGCTTCCAGACTGCAATTGAGCGCCACTGGTTCCATTGGTCTCACAAGTGGAATCCCAATTTCAAGGAATACGTCGAATCCAAGCAGGCCGTGACTGGCCCGCTGGGGGATGCGGTGAAGAGCGAACGCCCGCTGGAAATCCTGTCGAGAGACAAGTTCGGCATCGGCATCGCGGCCTTGATGCACGTGAAGGACTATCCGAACCTGAAGGTGCTGGCGATCGCTCCGCATACTGGCGAGGCGGCGGTTCCGCTGACGCCCAAGAACGTCGCCAACCGGAAGTACCCGCTGATCCGCGACGGCTATTTCTATGTCAACAAGGCGCCGGGGCAAGCGCTTGACCCCAAGGTGCGCGAGTTCATGCGATTTGTGCTGAGCCGAGAGGGGCAGGAGATCATCGCCAAGGTTGGATACTACTATCCGCTCAATGCCGCCTACCTTGCCGAACAGCGCAAGAAGCTGGACTGATCGCGGCGATGCGGCTTCCCGTTCCCGTCCTGATGCTCTGCGGGCTTGTCGCGACGTCGCTCGCGGCGAGCTCGTACGCACAGGATGACAAGCGCCCGACCAAGGAAACCTACGACGAGTTGCTCGCCCGACTTGGCGACGGCGTGAAGGAGAACCTTGTCATCCGCGGCGAACACAACAGTCGAACCGACAATCGCAAGCACAAGCGCTTCTACACCGACCTGCAGCCACTGGCCGATTTTCCTCCTTATCGGCCAGCGCATCAGCTTTCGGGCACGATTCGCATTTCCGGGCTCTACCTGCATGACGGGCTGATCAAGGACCAGTGGATCGCAGCTTTCCAGAAGTTTCAGCCCGGGGTGAAGGTGGTGATCACGCAGAAGGGGACGATCGCCTCGGGCGCGGTCGACATCGAGACCGGGCCGCGTATCTCAGACCGGCTGCGCGCCGCCTCGCAGTTCGAGCAGGCCACCGGCGAGCGATTGTTCGAGATCGATTGGGCGACGGGCAGCTACGATGTACCCGGGTGGAGCCCCGGCTTCGTGATCTTCGTTCACCAGGACAACCCGATCGCGCATCTTTCGATCGCCCAGCTCGACGGGATATTCGGCGGCGCGCGTACCGGCGGGTGGAAGGGCACACGCTGGGATCCTTCGGTCGCCCGCACGGCACAGCGCAACCTGCGCACCTGGGGCGATCTCGGACTGACGGGTGAATGGGCCGACAAGCCAATTCATATCTACGGTCGACCACTGCGCTACAACATCCAGCTCGGGTTCGAGCGCAAGGTCTTCGGCGGCGGCGACGTGTGGAACGAGAACACGCTCGAATTCAGCCACGAAATGAACCCCGATGGGACCCGTTATACCTCGTCGGTCGAGATGGTGAAGGACATGGCTGCTGATCGCTATGGCATTTCCTTCTCCGACATGGGTTCCAGCCGGCCAGGTATCCGCGCCGTGCCGATCGGTGCGAGCGCCAAGGGGCCGTTCGTGCCGATCTCGCTCGGCTCGCTGCGCGACCGCTCCTATCCGCTGTTCATCGAGGAATGGGCACAGGTCCGCCTTGCGCCTGGCAGGAAGCTGGAACCGCTGGTCAAGGAGTTCCTGACCTTCATGCTCAGCCGCGAAGGCCAGGACGCGATCCAGCGCGACGGCAAGTGGATCACGCTGCCCGCGCGCCGCGCGGCGGAGATGCGCGCCAGGCTCGAGCAACGCGGAGAGCGGGTCGATCCGCGCCAGCTCGGGCTCCAGCTCGACCAGCTAGCCCCGCACAAGTGGGACGGCGAAAGCCCGGACGAGACTGGCAAGATCGATGCGCAGCAGAGTTACTACGCCCCCCGGTTCGTTCTTTCCGCCTTGCCGGATTTTGCCGCGTCGGCCCCGCTCAGCGGCACGATCCGTATGCCGGCCAGCGGTCAGTTCATGGCCAGCAGGGTCGGAAAATCGCTGGTCGCCGCCTTTGCACGCCACCAGCCGGGCATTCGCTTCGCATTCAAGGACGGCGATCTGACCAATCATGAGGTCGATCTGTCCGCAGGTCGCCGCTGGTCAACCTATTTCGCGGGTGAAACCTTCGACTTTCAGCAGAAATACGAACGCTCGGTCCGTGAGTTCCGCATCGCGGGGGGCTCGTTCGACGTTTCGGGGTGGAGCCCGGCCTTCGCGATCTACGTCGCAGAGGCCAACACGGTCCCCGGACTGACGGTGCGCCAACTCGACGGCATTTTCGGTGGCCCGCGGCGGGGCGGTTGGGTTTCGACCGTTTGGCGCCGCCAGGCTGGTCGCGGCGCGGATGAGAATATCCGCAACTGGGGCCAATTGGGCGTGACCGGGGCCTGCGCCGGAGAGCCGATCCACGTATTCGTGCCACCGCTCAAGTATCACATCATGTCGGTGTTCGAACGCAAGGTGCTGGTCGGGGGCAATATGTGGAACGACGATGCGCGCGAGATTCCCCTGGCGCTGGGCAAGGACGGCAGGCGCAGCCAGCCCGAGCGCGACCGGGTTTCGGCCGCGGTGCGCGATGGTTGCGGCATCGCTTTTGCCCGGCCTGGACTCGACGTGCGGGGGGCACGGATGGTTCCGATATCGGGCAAGGCCGGGGAACCCCTCGTCCTGCCGACACTGACCAGCGTGCAGGACGGTAGTTATCCGCTCCGCCTTGGGACATGGGCCTATGCCGATCAGTTGCCCGGCCAGCCGCTCGACCCGAAACTCAAGGAGTTTCTTCGCTTCGTGCTCAGTCGAGAGGGGCAGGAGATCATTCAGGCCGATGGCAAGTGGTTGCCACTTACCGCCGATGCCGCCGTGGTTGAGCGTGCCAAGCTCGACGCCATCATTCCCCAGGTTGCAGCGAAGTGAGGTTCCCGCCCATGAAATGTCTCGCCCTCGTTCTCGCTATTGCCGTGGCGGTACCCGCCGCGGCGCAGGACACCCCCGCTTCGACTTTGCCGTCCAAGCCCGCCCAGGCCGGTGAGGAAAATGCCAATCGCAGCATCTGGACGCTCAATGTCACGGGCTTTCGCAAGCAGCACGCCCAGGACGGCGGCTACACCAAGACGTGGGACCTGAGCGACCTGCCGCACTACGCGCCGCGCCGTCAGGTCGCGGGCAAGTTGAGGATCTGGGGGAGCAACTATCTGAAGGACGGGCCGCTGGGCGAATATTGGCGGGCCGCCTTCAAGAAGTTCCAGCCGGGGGTAACGATCGAATACAACCTGCCAACAGCAGGGATCGCCGTGCCGGGGTTGGCGGGCAAGGTAGCCGATCTTGGGGTTGGCCGTCCCGCGACCCTGATGGACTACCTGACCTTCGAGCAGGTCTATGGCTACGAGCCGCTGGAGATCACCGCAGCGACCGGATCCTATGACGTCTATGGCTGGTCGCCCGGCTTCATCATCCTGGTGCACAAGGACAACCCGCTGACGAAGATCAGCATGAAGCAGCTCGACGGCGTGTTCGGGACGGCGCGCAATGGCGGCTACAAGGGCAGTGTCTGGCGCACCGACTATCCCTATCGGCGCGGGCCTGAGGAGAATATCCGTACCTGGGGGCAGCTCGGCCTGACCGGCGAATGGGCGAACAAGCCGATCCATCCGTGCGGGCAATCTCCGCGCGCCAACATCCAGACAGTGTTCCAGAATCTTGTCCTGCGCGGCAGTGACCAGTGGGTCGAGGGTTACCGCGCCTATGCCAACCACGCCACGCCCGACGGCAAGATCAATCCGTGGAGCAAGCAGGTCCAGGCGGCGGCGGAAAGCGATCCGCTGTCTATTTGCATCGCCTCGCCGCTCACCGGGGTTTCCAACCTGCGTGAACTGGCGGTGCAGGGCTTCGATGGCGGACCCTATGTGGTTCGCAGCCTCGAGACCGTGCGTGATCGGACCTACCCGCTGATCAATGAGATATTCTTCTATGCCAACAAGGCGCCTGGCAAAGCCCTGGACCCCAAGGTCGAGGAGTTCCTCCGCTTCGTCCTCAGCCAGGAAGGGCAGCAGGAAATCCAGCACGAGGGCCGCTATACGCCGCTGACCGGCAAGGTTGTGCGTGAACAGCTCGCCAAGCTGGCGCCGGACGCGAAATGATCCGGCTGGCTCCGCTTGGGCTGTTGTTACTGGCATTGCCTGCGCAGGCCCAGACAGCTCCGCCAGCAGTGGCAGAGGCGCCGCGCGATGGCTCGCAGAACTCGCTCGACTTGCAACGCGCCCGGGCCGAGGCGCTCAAAACCAAGGGGCTGCGTCGCGCCTATACGCGAGAGTTCGACCTGTCCGGCCTGCCGCACTACCAGTCGCAGGGGAAGCTTTCGGGCGTGATCCGCCAGTGGGGTTCGAACTATCTGGCGGATTCCAGCCTTGAGAAACGGTTCGAAGGTGCCTTTCGTCGCTATCATCCTGACGTCCGCTTCGAGAACAACCTGTCGAGTACCTTCATCGCCATGGCGGGGCTCTACACGGGCAAGGCGGACCTGGCGCCGATGGGTCGTCGGCCGACCTGGGACGAGCTGCAATCCTACCAGCGCGTATTCGGCACCCTGCCAGTCGAGATCGTCATGGCCACCGGTTCCTACGATGTCTCGGGCTGGACTTTTGCGCTGGTTCCCTTCGTCCACAAGGACAACCCGCTGGCCAGGCTGACGATAGAGCAGCTCGACGGCATCTTCGGCGCGCAGCGCGACGGTGGCTGGGACCGCAACAACTGGAACGAGAAGGCTGCCCGCGGTGCCGACAAGAACATCCGCACCTGGGGGCAACTGGGGCTGAAGGGCGAGTGGGCCAACAAGCCTATCCACGTCCTGGCCTACAACCTCAACTACCATTTCCCCCGCGATTTCGCCGAGAAGGTGATGGGCGGCGGGTACAAGTGGAACGAGCGGATCAAGGAGTATTCGAACAAGGTGCGGACTGACGGCGAAGGCGGTGATTTCGGCAAGCTGTGGGTCGCCGGGGACCAGATGATGGACGATCTGGGCAAGGACAAATACGCGATCACCTATACCTCGATGCTCTATGCGCAGAAACCGGGGGTGAAGACCGTTCCGCTGGCCACCAAGGCAGCGGCGCCGTTCGTGATGCCGACCTTGGAGACCGTGCAGGATCGGTCCTATCCGCTGGCGCGCGAGGTCTATTTCTATGCCAACCGCGCGCCCGGCCAGAAGCTCGACCCGCTGGTGGCCGAATATCTGCGCTTCATCGTCAGCCGGGAAGGGCAGGAAGCGGTTATGGCTGATGGCAAGTACCTGCCGTTGACCCCCGAACTGGCGCGGCGTCAGCTTGAGGAAATCGAGCGGGTCGGGACCGCCGCAACGGGAGATGGAGGATGAGGGCAGCCACATTGCTGATCGGCCTGATGCTGGCTGCGGGACCCGCCCTGGCCCAGGAAACCCCGGCGGGATCGACCCGCGACGCGGATTCGCTGTCCAAGGCGCGCGCGATCGGGACCAAGTCGCGCAAGGTCAAAAAATTCTACGAGCCGCAGTTCGACCTGTCCGGCCTGGCAGAATATCGCCCCTCCGCGCCGATGACGGGGACGCTGCGCCAGTGGGGCAACAACTACATCAAGGATTCCGGACTGATCGACGTGTGGGAAGCCGCGTTCCGCAAGTTTCATCCCGGGGTGACCTTTTCCGACAATCTGTCGTCATCGGCCGTTGGATTCCCGGGACTGATCGCCGGGGTGGCCGACCTTGCCCCGATGGGCCGCCAGGCGCTGTGGGACGAGCTTAAGGGGTTCGAACGTGAAGGCGCGGCGGGCGGCGAAGATGGATCGTCGAATGTTGAGATCGTCGAGATCGTTATGGTGACGGGAAGTTATAACGTGCGCGGCTGGACCTACGCGTTGGGGGCCTTCGTTCACAAGGACAACCCGATCACGCAACTGAGCATGGAGCAGCTTGATGGAATCTTCGGCGCGCGCCGCGATGGTGGCTGGGACGGGCTGACCTGGCGCACCGACTGGGCGCGTGGGCCAGAGAAGAACATCCGCACCTGGGGGCAACTCGGGCTGAAGGGCAAGTGGGCCAACAAGCCGATCCATGTCTATGGTTATAACGCCAAGTATCATTTTCAGGACGAAATCGACAAGAAGGTGCTCAAGGGCTCGTCGAAATGGAACGAGAACCTGCGGGCCTTTTCAAATGTCGCCGGGCTCAAGCCAGACGGGTCGCTGACCGCCGGGGGCGAGCTGATCATGAACGCGCTGTCGCGCGATCCCTATGGCATCGCCTATACCGGGATTCCGTTCCTGACACCCGAAACCCGACCGGTGGCGCTGTCGAGCAATGGCGGCGTGGCGGTGCCATTGACCTTGCAGACGATCCAGGCGCGGACCTATCCGCTGCTGCGCGACGTGTACTATTATTTGCGCAAGGAGAAGGGCAAGCCGGTCGATCCGCTCCAGCGCGAGTTCCTGCGCTATGTTCTCAGCCGCGAAGGACAGGCAGCGGTGCAGGCCGATGGTAAATACCTGCCGCTGACTCCGCAGGCGGCGCAGGAACAATTGGCCAAACTGGACGCGCGGTGATTTTCTGGGAGCGAAAGGGCGATCTGCAATGAAGGCGTGGCTGATCCTGCCCGCGCTGCTGTGCCTCGCGGCCGGCGAGCCAGCGGCGCCAAGGGTCGATCCCGCTTTGGCGGCGGTGATCGCGCAACTTCCGGCCTACGCGCCTGCCGAGCGGGTGTCTGGCACGATCAGCATATGGGGCCACGGCAGCCCCAAACACGATTTCGTGGGCGACCTGGTGCGCCGCTGGTTCGCCGAGTTCCGCAAGCTGCAGCCGACGGCGCAGCTCGACTACCGGATGTATGGCACCGCCTCGGCGGTCCCGGCGCTGGCAACCGGGGCCGGCACACTGGCTGTGCTGGGAGAAGAGCTGAGCCCCGATGCTGAGCGGACCTTCCGCCGCGCGCGCGGTTATGGTCCAACCGTGATCGAGATCGCCAACGGCAGCGTCGACACCAATTACTTCGACTATGCCCACATGATCTTCGTTCACCGCGACAACCCGCTGGCGAAGCTGACCGTCGGGCAGCTTGCGGGCATTTTCGGCGCCGGGAACCGCTGCGGTCCGGGAGATATCCGCACCTGGGGGCAGCTTGGCCTGAAGGGGCCGCGAGCGGATCGCACGATCACCCCGTACGCTTGGAAGACTGACGTCGATTTCGGGCTGTTCTTCCGGGAACGGGTGCTGTGCAACAGTCACCGCTGGAACCCGGCGGTGCGCGAATATATGCCGGTGACAGCGCCGGACGGCACGGTGGTCCAGCATGGCCAGCTGGTCCTCGAGGCTCTGGCCAGGGATCCCGACGGGATCGCGATTTCGAATGTCCGTTTCGCCAACCCGATGGTCCGCGCCTTGCCGCTGGCCTGGACCGCGCGCGGCGGCTTCGTAGCAGCGACGCCTGCCAGCCTGATCGAACGGCGATACCCACTGGTGCGGATCATCCCTGCGGTGGTCGATCGCGAGCCGGGCAAACCCCTGCGTCCGATCGAACGGGAATTCCTACGCTATATCCTCAGCCGCGAGGGGCAAACCGCCCTTGCCGAGGTGAGCGGCTACCTCCCGCTCAATCGCGCGACCTTGTTGCGCGAGCGGGAGAAGCTGAAGTGAGGTGGCGGGTCGTGCTTTTGCCCTTGATCGCAGTGGCGCTCTGCGCGCAGGTCGAGCCGCCGCACCGCAGCGGGCCCGTGACGATTGCGACCAACGCGCAGCTCGCCCCGCTGCTGCGCAGTCTGGCCGCCGCGTTCGAGCACTCGGACGGAGGCTCGCCGCTCGTGATTGCCGTCGTCGGCAGTGATGTGGCCATGGCGCGATTGACGACCGGCACCGCGGATGCGGCAATCATCGAGCGTCCGGCCTACGATCCGGAGGCAAAGGCCTACGAGTGGGTCTATCGACGGCCTCCGACGCCGCGTGTGCTGTTTTCCGGCAGCGCATTTACCGCTGGCAAGGCACCCGACCTGGCATTCCGTGTCAATTCGGACAATCCGCTCAAGGTGATCACGCTCGACCAGATCAGGCGCGCCTTCGCGCAGACGGATTCCGCACTGACCTGGCGCGCGTTGGGCGTGCAAGGTGCGCTGGCGGATCAACGCGTACGGCTGGATGTTCCCGACACGGAAAGCGGAACGGGCCGGTTTCTGCGCGCCGCGGCACTGGACGGGCAGGTGCAACTGCCGTGGAACCGGGTTGCCGAGTTCGCGCCTGTGCGGTTCGACGACGACGGCTATACGGCGCGCATCGCCGCCGCAGTCGCGCGCGATTGCGCCGCACTGGGCGTAGGTGACGCTGCGCCTATGGCAGGGACGCGGGTTCTGGCGATCATGGTCGAAGGCAAGGCACTACTTCCCGGCGACACAGGCTACCCTCTGGCGCGCTCGATCGTGGCTTATGGCGATTCCGCACCGCGTCCCGCCGTTTCGGCATTTTTCAGGTTCCTCGAAACCCCCGCCGCCAGCACCATGATCGCCGATGCCGGATACCGTCCATGATCACTTTGCTTCCGTCATCGGATCACCTGGCGTCAGGTCGGCGACAGGTTTGTCGGGTCTAACCCGAGCCATGAAGTTGTGGGGAGCTTTACCGGCGGTGATGCTGCTGGCCTTGGCCGCTTGCGGTTCAGCGGATTCGTCCAAGGCCAAGACCAGTCCGCTCGTGCACGTTACCCAGCCGCTGCGGCACACTTTCGTCGACCGTATCGCTGCCGTGGGGACGGCCAAGGCGAACGAACAGGTTACGCTGGCGTCGCCCGTCACCGAGCGGATCGAACGGGTCAACTTCGCCGATGGGCAGTTCGTTGCAAGAGGGCAGGTCATCGCGGTTCTGGCGCAGAACCGGCAGCGCGCCGACCTTGCCGGTGCGCGTGCCCGCGCGGTCAATGCGCGCCAGGAGATGGACCGGCTGCAAGTGCTCAAGGCGCACGGCTTCGTTACCCGCGCGACGGTCGATGCCCAGATCGCCGCCGTCGCCAGCGCTCAAGCAGCGGTTGAGGCTGCGCAGGCGATGATCGACGACCGCGTGGTCAGGGCGCCCTTTTCGGGCGTTGCCTCGCTGCGCGCGATCTCTGCCGGCGCGGTGGTCAATCAGGGGACCCCGATTGCCACGATCAGCGACGCATCGCGGATCAAGCTCGACTTCACGGTGCCCGAAACCCAGCTCGGCGCCGTTCGCCCGGGCGTGGCGGTGACGGCTCGTGCGGCGGCCTTTCCCGAACGGAATTTTGCGGGGACGATTGACGCAATAGATGCGGTGATCGACCCCAATACCCGCGCACTTATGGTCCGGGCGGTGCTCCGCAATCCTGACAGTGCGCTCAAGCCCGGGATGCTGCTCAACGTCACGGTCGAGGGCGCCCGCCGCCAAAGCCTTGCAATCCCGGCGCTGGCCGTGGTTGGCGAGGGTGAGGACCAGTACGTATTCATCGTCGATGCCCAGGGCAAAGCGGTTCGTCAGGGTATCCGCACCGGCGCACGCGACGGCGACCTGGTGGAAATCCTTTCCGGATTGAACGGATCCGAACAGGTGATCGACCGGGGAGTCGTCAAGGTGGCCGAAGGGGTCAAGGTCAGGACCGGCGCCGCGGACACGGGGCGCTAGGCCCATGCGGCTGTCTGACGTCTCGATACGCCGCCCGGTACTGGCTGCGGTATTGGCGATTCTGCTGTCGATTGCCGGGATCGTTGCGTTCTTCCAGCTGTCGGTGCGCGAATACCCGGATATCGATCCCCCGGTGGTCTCGATCGAGACGAACTACGTGGGTGCCTCGGCAGCGGTCATCGAAAGCCGCATCACCCAGTTGCTCGAGGCACGCCTTTCGGGGATCGACGGCATCGAGGCGATCACCTCGAAAAGCGCGGACGGCGTGTCGCAGATCAGTGTGGAGTTCAACCCGCGCCGAGACATCGACGCCGCCGCGAACGACATCCGCGACCGGATCAGCAGCGCGGCGGACAATCTGCCCCAGGATGCCCAGCCGCCAGAGACCACCAAGGTCGATGCCGATACACAGCCGATCATGTATTTTTCGGTCCGCGCTCCGGGATGGTCGCCCGACAAGCTTGCGGACTATGTCGATCGGGTGATCCTCGAGCGGCTTTCGACCGTCAATGGGGTGGCGCGGGTCCAGATGCTGGGCGGCACCCGTCCGGCGATGCGGGTCTGGCTCGACGCGCGCCGACTCACTGCATTCCAGCTCACACCCAAAGATGTCGAGAACGCATTGAAGGCCCAGAATGTCGAACTTCCGGCCGGACGCATCGAAGCCCGTAGCCAGAACATCACCATGCGAATGGCGCGCAGCTTCGGCACCCCGGACGAGTTTCGGGGGCTGGTCATCGGCAAGGGCGCAGACGGCTATCTGGTGCGGCTCGGCGACGTCGCCACGGTCGAGCTCGGACCCGAGAATATGTACAACGGCTTCCGCTTCAACGGGGAGCGCGCGGTCGGGCTCGGCATCACCAAGCAATCGGGGGCCAACACGCTCGACGTCGCCACCCGTACCCGCGCTGCGGTCAAACAACTCAACACCGAATTGCCGACCGGGATGCACATCTTCTCTGGCGGGGATTCGTCGCTGTTCATCGATCGGGCAATTTCCAGCGTCTGGCGCGCACTGGCTGAGGCGGCGGTGCTGGTGGTCGCTGTGATCTTCCTGTTCCTGGGGAGTTCGCGCGCCACCCTGATTCCGGCTGCGACGGTCCCGGTCTGTCTGCTCGGCGCCCTGTTCACGTTGTGGGCCTGTGGCTATTCGATCAACCTGCTGACCCTGCTGGCGCTGGTTCTGGCAATCGGCTTGGTGGTCGATGATGCCATCGTCGTGCTGGAAAACGTCCACCACCGGATCGATCAAGGAGAATCGCCGCTGGTTGCGGCCTATCTGGGCACCCGGCAGGTGGCTTTCGCCGTGCTGTCGACCACGCTGGTGGTTTGCGCCGTCTTTGTCCCGATCATGTTCATCCCGGGACAGGCCGGACTGCTGTTTCGCGAGCTGGCTGCAGCGATGATCGGGGCGGTTGCCTTCTCCGGCTTTCTGGCGCTGACCCTTGCCCCGATGCTGTGCTCGAAGATCCTGCGCAAGCAGCAGCGCGGCAGGTGGCTGATGCGGGCGGAACGGGGCTTCGCATCGGTAGAGCGGGCCTATGCCCGGGCACTCGACGTGGCATTGGCGCGGCCTTGGATTGTTGCGGGCGTGGTCGGCGCGCTGCTGGGGGGCGCCGCCATACTGTTTGCCGGAATCCCCAGTGAACTTGCACCGGGCGAAGATACCGGGATCGTCCAGGTCCGTCTCGCAGCGCCTGAAGGGACAAGCTACGATCAGTTGAGCGCTGACGTGAGCGAGGTCGAGGCCGGGATTGCGCCCCTGAAG
>JAFEEP010000512.1 GCA_018241045.1 Pseudomonadota bacterium
CGTGGCGCAGGCCGAGATTTCCGGCGCGCGCCACATGATCGCCGGCGACGACAATGCGCGCTTCAACGAGGCGATCCTGCCGTTTCTTCTCGCCAACGCCGGCAAGGGACAATCTGCGTAATGACCGAAAGTTCGCTTCGCCCCACGCGCGACGAGAGCATGGCGCGCCTGATGAAGGGTGCAAGCCGTGTCGCCGGGTTCACCCGCGACATGCCGCTGCTGGCACCCGATCGCCTTGAAGCCCGCGCAATCGACAGCGCCGACACACCGTTCATCCTGTTCGAGGACCAGCGGATCACCTTCGCCGAGGCCAACCGCCGCGCCAACCGCGTGGCGCATGCCGCCAGGGCCCTTGGCCTGCAGCGTGGCGACGTGGTGGCCCTGCTGATGAACAACCGGTCGGAATTCGTGCTGGCCTGGCTGGGGCTGGCCAAGGCCGGGATCATTGCCGCGCTGATCAATACCAGCGCCGCCGGCCCGGTGCTGCGCCACGCCCTGACCGCAGTGAATGCCCGCGCGGTGATCGTCGGCGCGGAACTGCTCGACGCACTCGATACCCTCGATGGGCCGGTCGGCATGCCCGTGCTGGTGGACGCCGAAGGGGGGGCGCCGTTCGCCCCCGGTCCGGAACGGCAGGATCTTGCCCCGCTTCTCGCCGCCGCCGCCGACACCGACCCGCCCGCGGCATGGCGCGAGGGGCTGGTCGCCTCCGATACCTTGTACCTCATCTTCACTTCGGGGACCACGGGCCTGCCCAAGGCAGCGAAGATGAGCCACCTGCGCTTCCTCAGCAGCGGCGAGATGATGGGCGGCCTGATGGACTTCGACAAGGACAGCGTCTTCTATTGCGTACTGCCGTTGTACCACGGCGCTGGCGGCATGGTCGTCCCCTCGGCCTGTCTCGCGTTCGGGGTGCCCTTCGTTCTTCGCCGCAAGTTCAGCCGTTCCCGTTTCTGGGAAGACGTGCGTCGGCACCGTATCACCGCGATGTATTACATCGGCGAGGTCGTCCGCTACCTGCTGGCGGCCGAGCCCCGGCCGGACGATCGCGATCACACCCTTCGCAAGATGGCCGGCGCCGGGCTGAAGCCCGACATCTGGCGGGCCTTCACCGAACGCTTCGGCATCGAGCAGGTGTTCGAGGGCCTTGGCGCGACCGAGGCCAACTACGGCTTGACCAACGTGGACAATGTCGTCGGCGCGGTCGGTCGCATCACCCATCCGGAATATACCAACGTGCGCATCCAGCGCTGGGACGTGGACGCCGGAGAACCGGTGCGCGACGCCGAGGGCCGCCCCGTGTTGGCCGGTCTCGACGAGATCGGCGAACTGATCGCCGAAGTGCTGCCCGGCAACGGTCCAGGCGGGTTCTTCGAGGGCTATACTTCGGCAGAGGCGACCGAGGCCAAGCAGGCGCGCAACCTGTTCCGTCCCGGCGATGCCTGGGTGCGTTCAGGCGATCTGGTGCGGATGGATGCCGATGGCTACATCTGGTTCGTCGACCGGGTGGGCGATACCTTCCGCTGGAAAAGCGAGAACGTGTCCACCCAGGAAGTCGAAACGGTGCTGTCGGCCTACCCCGGGCTCGACATGGTCAACGTCTATGGCGTGCGGGTGCCCGGTGCCGAAGGCCGGGCGGGCATGGCAGCGCTGACCATGGCGCCGGGTGTTACGTTCGATCCCGCGGCCTTCCATGCCTTCGCCACCGCGCGGCTGGCCTCCTATGCCGTACCCCTGTTCGTCCGGCTTTGTGCCACGATGGACATGACCACCACCTACAAGCTGCGCAAGCTGCCGTTCCAGCGGCAGGGCTATGACCCGGCGCTGACCGGAGAACCGGTCTTCGTCTCCGACCCGCAGGCGGGTGCCTATGTCCCCGTCACGCCTGAAACCCTTGAGCGGCTGGGCATTCCCCCGTTCCAGCAAGAGGAAGCCTGAGCAATGCATGTCGATTACAGCGCGGAACAGCGGCGCATCCGCGCCGAATTCCGCGCCTATCTGAACGAGCTGGTCACGGACGAGGTCCGCGCCGAAACCTCCGGGGCCGAAGGCGGCCCGCGCTATCGCGCGGTGATCCGCCAGATGGGCAGCGATGGCTGGCTGACGCCGGGCTGGCCCGTGGAATACGGCGGGCGGGGGCTTGATCCCCAGGCCCAGAAGATCCTGCTGGAAGAGCTGGTGCTGGCCGATGCGCCCTATCCCTTCGTCACGGTCAACACGGTTGGTCCGGCGCTGATGCGGCTGGGCACCGAAGACCAGAAGCAGCGCATCCTGCCGCGCATCGCCGCCGGCGACCTGATCTTCGCCATCGGCTATACCGAGCCGGGGGCCGGCACCGACCTCGCGTCGCTCAAGACGCGGGCCGTGCGCGAAGGGGATCACTACCGGGTCAACGGGCAGAAGATCTTCACCAGCGGCGCGGAAGGGGCAGACTACGTGTTCCTGGCCGCCCGCACCGATCCCGATGCCCCGGCCCACAAGGGCATCTCCATCCTCATGCTCGATACCCGCGATCCGGGCTTTTCCGTTTCGCCCATCATCACCGTGGGCGGGATCCGCACCAACGTCACCTACTATCAGGACGTCATGGTGCCCGCCGACATGCTGATCGGGCAGGAAAACGCCGGCTGGCGGCTGATTGCCGAACAGCTGAACCACGAACGCATCGGCCTGGCCGCCCTGATCTATGCCGCGCATGGCCTGTTCGACAAGGTCGCCGACTGGGCGCGGGAAACGCAGGTTGGCGGCACCGGGGCGCGGGTGATGGACCTGCCGTGGGTGCAGGGCGCCCTGGCCGAAGCCTATGCGCTGGTTCTGGCCAGCGAAACGATGGGCAACCGCGTGGGCTGGGAAGTGGCCCAGGGCATGACCAAGCCGGACCTCGCCGGCGCGGTCAAGGTGTTCGGCACGGAAGGGATGATCAAGGTCATGCGCCTGTTGCTCGATGTGCTGGGCGCCGCCGGGCTGGTGCGCGCCGGATCGCCGGGCGCCGTCCTGAAGGGCCGGATCGAACGCGAATACCGGCTTTGCCAGATCAACACATTCGGGGGCGGAACGGCCGAGGTGCTGCGTGACATGGTTGCGCAGTTCGGACTCGGCCTGCCCCGCGCCGCCCGCTGACCGGAGGATAACCAGATGAACGAACCATCCGATCTCTACACCCAGGCGCTGGCCTGGCTTGGCAAGGAAGCCACCCGCCCCGTCGAGGCGCGCGATCCGGTCAACGTGCCGATGATCCGCCGCTGGTGCGAGGCCATGGGCGAGGAAAACCCGATCTACGTCGATGCCGCCGCGGCAGCGGCCCAGGGCTTCGCCGGACCGGTCAGCCCGCCGGCCATGCTTGAAGTGTGGACCATGGCGCGCTTCCGCCACACCGGGCGCTCGGCCGAGGATTCGATCCCGGCCCTCGTCCTGTTCGACGAGGCCGGCTACAGCGGCGTGGTCGCCACCAACATCGAACAGGAATACGACCGCTACCTGGTCGAAGGCGACCGCGTATCCTACACGGCGGTGATCGACGAGATCTCGCCGGAAAAGCGCACCGGCCTTGGCATCGGCCACTTCGTCACCATCCGTTACGAATTCACCGACCAGAACGGTGAGCCGGTGGGCCGGATGCTGTTCCGCGTGCTCAAGTTCAAGCCGAACCTGGCTCAGCCGGCCGCTGCCGCGCCGGAGGCCCCGGCGGAGTTTTCCCACCCGCGCCCGGCCGTCACCCACGACAATGCCCACTACTGGGAAGGCATCGCCCGGCGCGAACTGCTGATCCAGCAGTGTTCGTCGTGCGGCCACATGCGCCATCCTCCGGGGCCGGGCTGCCCCAAGTGCCAGTCGCTGGAATGGCGGGCGGTGAAGGCTTCTGGCCGGGGCAAGCTGCACAGCTTTGTCGTGGTGCACCAGCCGCGCATCCCCAGCCTGCAGTATCCGCTGCCGGTGCTGCTGGTGGAACTGGAAGAGGGCGTGCGCCTGATCGCCAACGGCCTGGACCTGCCCGAAGCCGACATCACCATCGGAATGCCCTTGCAGTTGGATTGGGTGGAAATCGAGCCGGGCTATGTCCTGCCCGCCTTCCGCGCCGCGGAGGTCTGAGCCATGGAATTTGCACTGGATGACGATCAGGAGGCGCTGGTCGAACTGGCCCGCAGCATCCTGGCCGATCACTGCGGGGATGACCAGCTGCGGGCCTTTGCCGCTTCGGGCGCCCCCTTCGATGCGCGGCTGTGGCAGCTGCTGGCGGAAGCCGGCCTGATCGGTGTCGGGATTGCCGAAGCCAAGGGCGGAACCGGCTTTGGCATGGTGGAAGCGGCTCTGCTGCTGGAATGCGCCGGTGCGGCGCTGGCGCCGGTGCCCTTGCGCGAAACGCTGATCGGCGCACGCACCCTGATCATGGCAGGGGCCATGGCGGGCGACGCCCATGGCGATCTGATCGCCCAGGCCGCATCCGGCAAGGCGATCCTGGCTTCTGCCTGCGACGAGGTCGGAAACGCCTGGCAGACCCCGGCCATGCAGGCACGGCGCGATGATGCCGGCGGCTGGCAGCTGGATGGTGAACGGTCGGCCGTCGCCTGGGGCATGGAAGCGCAGGCCCTGCTGATCTCGGCGTGGATCGAGAGCGAGGGCGGCGCCGGCCTGTTCGTGGTTCTCGCCGATGCCGCCGGTCTGGACCGGCAGGCCCAGGCCGGAACCGATCCCACTCCGTTGGCCCTGCTGACCCTGGCCAACGTTCGCCTGCCTGCCAGCGCCTTGCTGGATGGCGGCACCGGCCCGGCCGATTTGCTGCGCTGGCACGTGGGGCAGATGCGCGTGGGTCTGGCCGCCAGCCAGCTCGGCATCGCCGGCGAGGCCCTGCGCCGCACCGCCGCCTATACGTCCGAACGGGTACAGTTCGGCCGCCCGGTGGGTTCGATGCAGGCGGTGCAGCAGCGCGCGGCCGATGCCTACATCGACGTGGAAGCCATGCGTTCCACCCTGTGGCGGGCGGCCTGGCTGATCGACCAGGGGCTGTGCGACGATGCCGAAATCGCCGTGGCCAAATATTGGGCCGCGATCGGCGGGCACCGGGTTACGCACACGGCCCAGCACCAGCACGGCGGCATGGGCGCCGACGTGACCTATCCCATTCACCGTTATTTCCTGGCTGCCAAGGCGGTGGAAACCGCGCTCGGCGGTACGCAGCCCATGCTTGCCGAACTGGGCTCCGCCATCGCCACGGGTGCCGCCCGCCGGCTTTCGGCCATCGGAGGAGGTTTTGATGCGCTTTGAAGACATCGCAGAGGGGACGGAACTCCCCGAACTCGTGTTCCCCGTCACGGCTTCGGCCATTGCCGTGGGCGCGATCGCGACCAACGATTACGAAACGGTCCACCATGACAAGGCCGCCGCCGAAGCTACCGGCGTGCCCAACATTTTCATGAACATCCTGACCACCAACGGCCTGGTGCAGCGATTCGTGGGCGCGTGGGCGGGGCCGGAAGCGCGGGTCCGCAAGATCCGCATCAAGCTGGGCGCCCCCAATTTCGCGGGCGATACCATGCGGATCAACGGGACTGTCAGCCGCGTCGATCCCGCGACCGGCGAAGTCGATGTGGCCGTGTTCGGTCGCAACGGTATCGGCGAACACGTTGGCGCAACGGTGACCCTGCATTTCCCAGAAAGGAGCGCGGCATGAACGAGCTTTCCGGCAAGGCGGCGATCGCCGGTATCGGCGCAACCGAATTTTCCAAGAACAGCGGGCGCTCGGAACTGCGCCTGGCGGTGGAAGCGGCCTTGGCCGCGTTGGCCGACGCGGGCATCGATCCGGCCGAGGTGGACGGCATGTCCACCTACACCATGGACAACAACCCCGAAATCGAGGTCTTCCGCAACATCGGCGGGCGCGAGCTCAAGTTCTTCAGCCGCATCCACTACGGCGGCGGCGCGGCCTGCGCCCCGATCATGCACGCGGCCATGGCTGTGGCCACGGGGGTGGCCGAGGTGGTCATATGCTACCGCGCTATGAACGAACGGTCGCAATACCGGTTCGGCGCGGCTTTCACCCCCGACGTGCTGCCCACGGCCGAAATCGCGCACTACGGCAACTACGTGCCTTTCGGCCTGGCATCTCCGGCCAGCTGGGTGGCTATGTCGGCCCGGCGCTACATGCACGAACATGGCGCAACCTCCGAAGATTTCGGCCGCATCGCCGTGGGTTTCCGCGATTTCGCCGCCACAAACCCCAAGGCCTGGTTCTATCAGCAGCCGATCACCCTGGAAGATCACCAGACCTCGCGCTGGATCGTGAAGCCGCTGCACCTGCTGGATTGCTGCCAGGAATCCGACGGTGCCGTTGCTGTCGTGGTGACCACGGCGGAACGCGCGCGCAAGCTGCGCCAGGCGCCGGCGATCATCCGCGCGGCGGCTCAGGGTGCGTGCGACGATCAGCAGATGATGACGAGCTACTATCGCCCCGATTTCACCCAGCTTTCGGAAATGAATCTGGTCGCGCGTCAGCTATACGCCATGGCCGGGATCGGGCCGGATGACGTGCAGGCGGCGATCCTTTACGATCACTTCTCGCCCTTCGTGCTGCCGCAGCTCGAGGCCTTCGGCTTTGCGAAGCAGGGGCAGGCCAGGGATTTCGTGCGCGAAGGCCAGATCGCCCGCGGCGGTCGCCTGCCGGTGAACACCAATGGCGGTCAGCTGGGAGAAGCCTATATCCATGGCTTGAACGGGGTGGCTGAAGGCGTCAGGCTGGTCCGCGGCCAGAGCGTGAACCAGCCCGGCGCTTGCCGCAATGTGATCGTGACCGCGGGCACCGGCGTCCCGACGTCGGGGCTGATCCTCTCGAGCGACTGAGTTGAAGGCATGGAATGACGACGATGGATGATCCTGAAACCGAAAGAGGTTTTGATTCCAGGATCATCGCCGGCATTTCCACGCCTTCCATGGTGGCGCAGGTTCTCGATTTGGAGGTTCCTCCGGATCGGGAACTTGTCCTGTGCGAACGAACTTCAACCATCGCTCTACAGCGCCAGGTTCGCCAGAATTTCGCCGAAGGCCGCTTTGAGTGCGAGGGCGGGCCGCGCCGGTTTGACGATATTGGCCGGTTGATGTTCGTGCCGGCCATGACGCCCTTGAGGATCAAGTACGAAGGACGCAACATCAGCATCGTCCGTTGCATGTTTCCGAAGGAGACGTTTGACGAGACGATTGCATCGGAAGGGGCTGTAGCAACGAAGCAGTTGCGCAATTGCCTCAACATCAAGAGCGCGCCAATTCGCTCGCTGATGATGAGCGTGGCTCGCGAGATCGAGAACAAGGCCAGGTTCACGGATGAGCTCGTGGAATGCTACGGGCAGATCCTGACCATCGAGCTGAAACGATATTTCGACCTTTGCGCGGCCGACGGCGGTATTTCCCGCGGTGGAATGAGCACGGGAGCCTTGCGCAAGGTGATCGAGCGTATCGAGGCCGATACCATTCCACCGAGTCTGGAGGAATTGGCTGCGCTGACAGGCCTGAGCAAACGGCACCTGACCCGGTCTTTTCGCCAGTCGACCGGTCAGACCATTCTTGAAAAGATCAATGAATCCCGGTTCAATCGAGCCAATCTGGCCATAGCTCATGGAGAGAAGAATTTGTCCGAAGTCGCGAGAATGTCCGGCTACGACTCACTGGCCGCGTTTTCTCAGGCGTATAAAAAGTGGTTCGGCAAAAGCCCGACCAAATATTCTATGCCATGAATTTCTTCGCGGTACCGTTTCTGCATCCAGCGCACGCAACCACTGGTGGAAACTTTACCCGCTGACGGCGGCACAAATCATATCCGCGGCCTTTTCGGCAATCATGATGATCGAGGCGTTGGGGTCGCCTGTGGTGATGCGCGGCATGACCGAGCCATCGACAACGCGAAGGCCCGTAATCCCCCGGACCCGCAAGCAAGGGTCGACCACGGCAAGTTCGTCGCTGCCCATTTTGCACGTGCCCACTGCTTCGTAGTTGACGTTGCAGGTCTGCCGAAAGAACGCATCGAGCGCATCATCGCTGGCACGGTCCGCGCCCGGTGTCCGTTCCTCGCCGCGATAGGTTGCGAAGGCCGGTTGCTGGATGACCTCTCGCGCGATCCGAACGCCCCGACGCAACACCTCCCGGTCACGCGGGTCGGCCAAGTAGTTGGCATTGATGGCCGGTTGATCCAACGGATCGGCGGACCTCAGGCGCAATAGGCCGCGGCTTTCCGGGCGGGTCAGGATGATCAGGTTCGTAAAACCGTGCGCCTTTTCGATTCCGCCAGTGGGCGCAAACAAGAGCGGGATAAAATAGAACTTCAGGTCCAGTCCGTCATATCCTGGCGCGCCGGAACGCAGATAGGCGATGACTTCGGTACCGCTTTTTGCGAGCGTCCCTGTCCGGGTAAGCAAGTATTGCAGGCCGGCGCTGGCAATCCGTAAGGGGTTGGTCGCAATCGCGAAATCGGAGATCTGCAAGGGGCTGGAGACTTGGACTTGCGTGCCGATATGGTCGTGAAGATTGCGGCCCACGCCCTTGAGGTCGGTGACGACTTCGATGCCAAGCGAGCGCAGGTGCTGCGCGTCTCCGATGCCTGACAGCATCAGCAGTTGCGGTGACTGGAAGGTGCCGCCGCAGAGAATTATTTCACGATCCGCGTAAACGGTCCAGCGCTCCCCGTGCTGCCGATACTCGACACCTCGTGCCTGACCGTTCTCGATTAAGATTCGGGATACATGAGCACTAGTGCGCACCATGAGATTGGGGCGCCTTGCCGCAGGCCGAAGATAGGCGACCGAAGTGCTGAACCGACGCCCTGAACGAATCGTATGTTCGGCCGGTCCAAACCCTTCGGGCTGTGCACCATTGTGGTCATCGCTATACGGAAAACCGGCTTCCTGCGCCGCTTCGAGCCACGCCAGTTGCCCCCGATTGGTCACATGGGCGCGGGTCACCGGCAAAGGCCCGCCGCGTCCATGAAATCGCTCGTCCCCATGGGCATTGGCTTCGGCCCGCCGAAAATAAGGCAGGACTTCTTCATAGGACCAGCCCGGGCAGCCTTCCCTGGCCCAAAGGTCGAAAATTTCCGGGCTCCCCCGGCTGTAGCACATCCCGTTGATCGAGCTGCTTCCGCCCAGCACCTTGCCGCGCGTATCATGAAGCACCCTGCCATCGAGGTGCTCTTGCGGTTCTGTCTGGTATTGCCAGCTATCCTTGCCGCTTTGCAGCAGGCGAAAGAACCCGGCGGGCATGTGGATGAAGGGATTGCTGTCCCGCCCGCCCGCTTCCAGCACAAGCACCCGAACCGAAGGATCGGCGGACAGGCGATTGGCCAGCACGCATCCCGCAGACCCTGCGCCCACGATCACATAGTCGAAGCGATCACCCATGGTCGGCCCCCGCGTTCGGCAGCACGGCAACGGCTTTCAATTCAACCAGCGATCCCGGATAGCCGAGGCCGGCAACGCCAATGGCCGTCCACGCCATTTCAATCCCCGGCATAGACCGTCCCATGACTTGCATGAACGTCTCCATATGAGCGGGATAGCCGACATGGAACGATGTCAGGTCAACGACATCGCCAAGGGTGCAGCCGTTCTTTTGCAGCACGTCCGCCAGTGCCGCAAAGGCTGCGGCAAACTGGTCTTCCGGCTGTTCCGGCGCCTTGCCGTCTGCCGTGAGGCCGATCTGGCCGGAGCAGAACAGGAAGTTGTTGGCACGGCGCGCCTCGCAAAAGGAAAAACCGGTTTCGGACATATCAATCTCCTGTTGGCCGCGCCTGCAGATGGCGACTGCTTTACATCTTTGTAGCATGCCCTCTCACCTAACGCTACTCAATGTCTTGTTAAGGGGTGCGCAATGTGGCATCCAAGGCAGCGCAAAACCGCATCGTGACAAATGGTGAGCCATCAGGGAGTTCAAAATGAAAGATTTCGACGATGTTGCCGCAAAACGCTTTTCCTCAACGCGTGCCAGCCTGATGGGCTGCGCGGCCTTGGCCCTTGCATGCTGGTCACCGTCTGCCCTTGCGCAGGACGATCCGGCCACCGCAGCGCGTGATGGTTCGCAACTTGGCGAAATCGTGGTCACGGCGCGGCGCACGCAGGAAAACCTGCAATCGACGCCCGTGGCGGTAACGGCGCTGTCGGGAGAACTTCTGAACAAGCTGAACGTGCGCGACGTCGTGGCGACGGCCCAGTTCACGCCGAACCTGTCCATCGCGGCGCAACCCGCCTCGATCACGGCTGCTTCGGTTTTTATCCGCGGCATCGGCAATTCATCGCCCAGCGCCGTGTCCGAACAGGGCGTGGGAATCTATCTCGACGGCGTTTATATCGCCCGCTCTGCCGGTGCGATTTTCGACCTGGTAGATCTTGAGCGTGTGGAAGTTCTGCGCGGCCCGCAAGGTACGCTGTTCGGGCGCAACAGCGTGGGCGGCGCGGTGCAACTGGTCAGCCGCAAGCCCTCCAAAACGATGGGGGTAGAAGCGAAAGCCGGCTTCGGCACGTTCAACGACTGGTATGGCCGGGTACGGCTCGACACCGGCACGCTGGGCGACCTGCCTGTCCAGGCGTCCATCAGCTATATGCGTCGCCAGCGCGACGGGTATTTCGACAATACGCTGGCCCCGTCCAGCCGCGATCCGGGCGCGCTGAAGGGCGAAGCCGTGACCGCTGCGGTGCAAGGTGATTTTGGTAATCTGACAGCGAACTATACCTTTGATTACAACGACCGCGAAGGAGTTTCGTCATTCTTCCAGACCATTGCGGCCACGGATGATGTGCGGGCCTATTTCGGCGCATCCGCGCCCGTCTACGGCGGCGCGCCCTTCCAGATCGGTTCCACCGCCCTGAGCAGCGGCCTGCAATTGCCCGGGACGGACCTTGCCGGAAACAAGACCTTCAGCGTCAAGGCGAAGGTCCAGGGTCATGCGCTGACGCTGAACTGGGAAGCGTCGCCGCAGCTTACCGTCAAGTCCATCACTGCCTATCGCGAATACAAGCAGGATGGCGCAAACAACCTGTCGGGGAACGGCAACATGCTTGGCTTTACGCTCAGCCCAACGCTGTTTGTCGATGGCATCGTGATACCGGAAGGGGTCAACCCGACCAACCTGTATGAAGGCTATACGACCCAGCGGCAGCACCAGTTCTCGCAGGAATTGCAGCTGCTCGGTAGCGTGGGCGACTTCAAGTATGTGGCAGGTGCATTTTACTTCGACGAAAAATCGTCTGAAGCCAATTACCAGACGCTGACCTATGTGCTTCCGGGCGGCGAGGCCGGTGTAAACCTCGCGCCTCTTCAGGCCTTTAATGGCAAGGCAAAGTCGTACGCCGTGTTCGGGCAGATCAGCTATGCACCGGGCGCGGGCAATTTCGAGCTGACCGGCGGCCTGCGTTATACCCACGACCAGAAGTGGCTGACGCTGGCAGGTGATGTCCAGCCCAACCTTGACGGGAAGGTCAGCTACAACAACGTGTCGTGGCTGGTATCGGCGAATTATCGCCTGCTGCCAGACCTGATGGGCTACGTGCGCGTTTCCAGCGGGTTCCGTGCCGGGGGGATCAATCCGTCGGCATCGCAGATCAACGTCTTCAAGCCGGAGACCATCGTTTCCTACGAAGCGGGCCTGAAAGGCGAATGGTTCGACCGCAGGCTGCGCACTAATCTTGCGGTGTTCCATGTCGACTATCGCAACCTGCAGATTTCGCAGTTCATTGCCGGTAGCGAAGGCGCCACAGCCAATATCGTGAATGCGGGCAAGGTCGCCTATCGCGGGGTCGAAGCGGAAATCACCGCCGTCCCGGTGCGCGGTCTGACGCTGGACGGATCGATTGGCTATACCGATCCCAAATACAAGACCTACCTCTATCTCGATCCGGCAACCGA
>JAFEEP010000513.1 GCA_018241045.1 Pseudomonadota bacterium
TCCACCTCGAGCAGGTCGAGCGCCTCGTGGACATATTCCGGCGGCCCCTCCTCGCCGGCATGGGCGGTGACATGGAGGCCCAGCCTGCGCGCCTCGGCAAAGACGCGGGCAAACTTGCCCGGCGGATGCCCCAGCTCGGACGAGTCGAGGCCCACGCCGTGAATCCGCGACAGATGCGGGCGCGCCTGGTTGAGCGTGGCGAAAGCATCCTCCTCGCTCAGGTGACGCAGGAAGCACATGATCAGGCGATAGCTGATCCCCAGTTGCTCCTCCCCCGCCCTCAGCGCCCGCTCGATCCCGTCGAGCGCCGTCTCGAAAGCCACTCCACGTGCGGTATGGCCCTGCGGATCGAAGAAGATTTCGACGTGGCGGACATTGTCCGCCGCGGCGCGTTCAAGATAGGCCCAGGTCAGGTCGAAGAAGTCCTGCTCGGTCTGCAAAACCCCCATGCCCTGATAGTAGATATCGAGGAAATCCTGAAGGTTGGAGAAGTCATAGGCCGCGCGCACCTCGTCCACCGTGGCGAAAGGTATCGCCACGCCGTTGCGCTCGGCCAGGGCGAACAGCATCTCGGGCTCAAGCGAGCCCTCGATATGAAGGTGCAATTCTGCCTTGGGCAGACGGGCGATCAGTGCATCGCGGGCGGGATTCGGCATGGCCCGACGCTGGACTGCCGCGCGGATGAGGTCAACTCGCAGCAGGCGGCTTGCCCATCGTTCCAGTTCCGTTCTATCGCGGGCTGGTGACCGCCTTCCTGCCCCTTCCCGCGCTCCATGCCAGCCACGGTGGCTGCTGGCTGCGCGATGGCGCGGGAACGACACGAACCGTGGCCAAGGGAGATGCAATCGTCGCCGCGGCGGACACCCCGCTGCTGCTGCTCAACGCCCCCTTGGTGGCGACGCGGCTGGGCTATCCCGACCTGTCGGGCCTCGACCTGCTTGAGCTGTTCGCCTTCGTCCACCCGGCCCGCTTCGTTGTGCCGACGCCCAAGGGCCTGGCCCATGCGTTGGACCTGGCCGAACCGGCCAGCGACGACGAGGTGCCAGCCTTGCTCCAGCAAGCGGCAGAAGCCTTGCTGGCGCGCTGCCAGTCCGATGCCTGGCCCGAGCGCGAGGGCGCCTGGTCCGCGCTGCAGAACCTCACCCGGCAGCGCTGGCCCTGGGCCTCCCTGCTCAACCCGCGCATCGCGCATCCGGGCAAGGCCGAACGCTGGTTGTTCGCACGCCTGCCCGAATGGGAGGACGGCGGCGATCGCCCCCAACCCATTCAGGTCACGCTCGATCAAACGGAGGTAGCCGCCCGCCTCGCCGCGCTGACCGGCAGCACGGCGGAGGACCGCCCGGCCCAGCGCGCCTATGCCGAAGAGGCCGCGCGCGTCTTTGCTCCGCGCCGCCGTGAGGGGGTGCCGGAACTGCTCCTCGCCCAGGCCGGGACCGGGATCGGCAAGACCCTCGGCTATCTCGCTCCCGCCTCGTTGTGGGCGCAGAAGAGCGGTGGGACGGTATGGGTCTCGACCTATACCAAGGCCCTGCAACGCCAGCTCCGCCGTGAAAGCCGCCGCGCCTGGGGAGAGACCCGCACCGATGGCAGTCAGCCAGTGGTGGTGCGCAAGGGGCGCGAGAACTACCTGTGCCTGCTCAACCTTGAGGATGCGCTGCAAGGCGGGTTTTCCGGGCGCGCCGCGACACTCGCGCAACTGGTCGCCCGCTGGGCCGCCTACAGCCAGGACGGGGACATGATCGGCGGCGATCTGCCCGGTTGGCTCGGCACGCTATTCCGCCAACGCGGGGTGGCGGCGCTAACCGACCGGCGCGGCGAATGCGTCTATGCCGGGTGCCCGCACTACCGCAAATGCTTCATCGAGCGCGCTGCCCGCGCCTCGGCCCAGGCCGATCTGGTGATCGCCAACCACGCGCTCGTCATGGTCAACGCCGCGCGCAGGCGCGACGCCGCGCAACGCCCGACCCGGATCGTGTTTGACGAGGGCCATCACGTGTTCGAAGCGGCGGATTCGACCTTCGCCGCCGCATTGACCGGAGGCGAAACGATCGAACTGCGCCGCTGGGTGATCGGCCCCGAACGCGGATCGAAGGGGCGCCGCCGCGGCCTCTCTGCGCGGCTGGCCGATCTGGCGAGCTACGATGAGGCCGGGGGCAAGGCAATCGCCGCCGCACGTCATGCCGCCGAAGCACTGCCCGGCGATGGCTGGCTGCAACGACTGGTAGAAGGCGTGCCCTCCGGCCCGATCGAGGAATTGCTCGCCGCCGTGCGCTCCACCGTTTACGCCCGCGACGAAAGCGGCGGGCAGGAAGCAGGCTATGGCCTCGAGACCGAGGCGGCGCAGCTTGACGGCGCCTTCATCGAACGTGCCGGGGCGGCCCAGGCCGCGCTGGCCGAGCTGCGCAGCCCCCTGATCCGGTTGGGAGTCCGGCTTGAGGCATTGCTCACCGAACCGCCCGACTGGCTTGACGGCGCGGGCCGCGCCCGGATCGAGGGCGCGCGCCATTCGCTCGGCTGGCGGATCGACCTTCTCGCCGCATGGGAGGCCCTGCTCGAGCGGCTCGGCGGTCCGGCCGATCCCGAATTCGTCGATTGGCTGGCGGTCGAGCGCGCCGACGCGCGCGAGTTCGACGTCGGCATCCACCGCCGCTGGCTCAACCCGATGAAGCCCTTCGCGCGCACCGTGCTTGAGCCCGCGCACGGGGTGATGATCACCTCGGCCACGCTGAAGGACGGTGGTTCCAGCGGCGATGGCTGGGCCGAAGCGGTAAGCCGCAGCGGCGCGGGCGAGCTTGGCATTGCCCCTGCCCTGTCCAGCTTCGCCAGCCCATTCGACTATGCCGCGCAGGCGCAGGTGCTGATCGTGACCGACGTTCCCAAGGGCGATGTCGCGGCGCTGGCCGGAGCCTATGGCCGCCTGATCGAGGCCTCGCAGGGGGGCGCGCTCGGACTGTTCACCGCGATCCGGCGGCTGCGCGCGGTTCACGGCCGGATCGCCGACCGGCTCGCGCGCGGCGGGCTGCCGCTCTATGCCCAGCACGTCGATCCGATCGACACCGGCACCCTGGTCGACATCTTCCGCGACGATCCGCGCGCCTCGCTGCTTGGCACCGATGCCCTGCGCGACGGGGTCGACGTGCCGGGCCATTCGCTGCGGCTGGTGGTGATGGAACAGGTGCCCTGGCCCAAGCCCTCGATCCTCCATCGCGCGCGGCGCCTGGCGGGCGGCGGGAGCGCCTATGACGATGCGATCATCCGCGCCCGGCTCGCCCAGGCCTTTGGTCGGCTGATCCGCAGCCGCGAGGACCACGGCCATTTCGTCGTGCTCTCCGCCGCCTTCCCAAGCCGCCTGCTCTCGGCCTTTCCCGAGGGCACTCCTGTCATGCGCCTGACACTCGACGAGGCTTTACAACGGGTCGCATCGGGTGCTTTTGGACCGCCCGTCAAACGAGAGAACCCCGCTTGAAGATTCTCGGCCTGTTCCGCCACGCCAAGTCCGACTGGCATGATCCGCGCGCGCGCGATTTCGACCGCCCGCTCAATGGGCGGGGGCGCAAGGGCGCGGCGGTGATGGGCCGCCACATCCGCGACCACGGGATCGGCTGGGATCACGTCATCGCCAGCCCGGCGCTGCGCTGCGTCGAGACGGTCGAGATCGCGGCGGAGGCGGCGGGCCGCCCGTTGGCAGTCAACTGGGACCGCCGGATCTATCTGGCAAGCAGCGCGACCCTGGCCGACCTGCTGCGCGAGCAGGACGACGCCGCGCGCTCGATCCTGATGATCGGGCACAACCCGGGTCTGGAAGACCTGATCTTCGATCTGGTCCCCGACGATGGATCGAGCCCGCTGCGCGACGCGGTCGAGATCAAGTTCCCGACCGCGGCCTATGCCGTGCTCGAGCTGGACATCGAGCGCTGGGCGGACCTGGCGGACAACTGCGCCCGCCTGGTCCACCTTACCCGCCCACGCGACCTTGATCCGGCACTGGGCCCAGAACTGGCATGAGCCCTAAGCGGTGTGGATCGCCTTGGTCGCGAGGTAGCTTTCGATCCCCTCGACCCCGCCTTCGCTGCCGAAGCCCGATTCCTTGACCCCGCCGAACGGCGCATCGGGCACGCTGATCGCGAAGGTGTTGATCCCGACCATCCCGCTTTCCAGCGCATCGCCGAGCAGGTTGGCCTGCCGCATATTCTCGGTGAAGGCGAATGCGGCCAGACCGTATGGCAAGCGATTGGCCTTGGCGATCGCGTCATCAAGGGTAGAGAACGGCGCCGTCACCGCTACCGGGCCGAACGGCTCGTTGTTCATGATGTCGGCGCTGTCGGGCACGTCGGCGAGCAGCGTCGGCTGGAAGAAGAAGCCATCATCACCGCGATGCCCGCCGGCCATCACCCGCGCACCCCTGGCCGCAGCATCGTCGACCAGCGCGGCTACCGCGTCGGGCCGACGCACATTGGCGAGCGGCCCCATCCTGGTATCGGCTTCGAGGCCGTGCCCCGTCTTGACCGAGGCGGTGCGCGCGGCGAACCCATCCACGAAGCGGTCGTAGATCCCTTGCTGGACATAGAACCGCGTCGGGCTGACACAGACCTGCCCGGCGTTGCGAAACTTCTGCGGCACGACCATGTCGAGCGTCTTTTCCAGATCGCAATCGTCGAACACCAGCACCGGGGCATGGCCGCCCAGTTCCATCGTGATCCGCTTCACCCCGTCGGCGGCGAGGCGCATCAGGTGCTTGCCGACGGGAATCGAACCGGTGAAGCTGACCTTGCGGATCACCGGGCTGGCGATCAGGTGGCGACTGACCATGTCCGGCACGCCGTGAACCAGTTGCGCGACCCCGGCGGGCAATCCCGCATCGGTCAGGCAGCGCATCAGCGCCCCGGTGCA
>JAFEEP010000514.1 GCA_018241045.1 Pseudomonadota bacterium
GTTCTGGATCCGCTCGATGTTGCACAGGTCGGAGCCGATGGCGATGATCATGGCCGGGCCGCGTCCATCAGTTCGCGCATTTTCAGCACAGAGGCTTCCAGCCCGGTGAAGATCGCCTCGCCGATCAGGTAGTGGCCGATGTTGAGTTCCGCCAGTTGCGGAATCGCGGCGATCGGCTGGACGTTGTCATAGGTCAGGCCGTGTCCGGCGTGAGGCTCGATCCCGTTGCGCGCGGCCAGCGCGGCCATGTCGGCAATGCGCTTCAGCTCGACCGCGCGGGCCGCGCCTTCGGCATGGGCATATTCGCCGGTGTGCAGCTCGACCACCGGAGCGTTCAAACGGATCGCGGCGTCGATCTGGGCGATCTCGGGCGCAATGAACAGGCTGACCCGGATGTCGGCATCGAGCAGGCGCTGGACCAGCGGATAGAGCCGGTTGTGCTGCCCCGCGGCATCCAGCCCGCCCTCGGTGGTGCGCTCCTCGCGCCGTTCGGGGACGATGCAGGCGGCGTGGGGCTTGTGGCGCAGCGCTATCGCCAGCATTTCCTCGGTCGCGGCCATCTCGAGGTTGAGCGGCAGGCTGGTAGCCGCCTGGATCCGGGCGAGATCCTCGTCGCGGATGTGGCGGCGATCCTCGCGCAGGTGGGCGGTGATCCCGTCGCCACCGCAGGCCGCGACGATCTGCGCGGCGCGGACCGGATCGGGATGATCGCCGCCGCGCGCGTTGCGGATCGTCGCAACGTGGTCGATGTTGACCCCAAGGCGGAGACGGCCCGGCGTCACGGCTTGGCGCGGCTCCCCGGCTTGACCGCCGGGGTGGCGGCGAGTTCGGGTGGCAGCTCATCCTCGGCATAGGTCGGGAAGTTGAGCGCGATCAGCGGGTAGAACGGCACGCCGAGGTCGGCGTTGCCCATCGAGCGGTCGACCAGCGCGGCGGCGGCAATCACCTCTCCGCCCGCTTCCTCGATCGCCTTGATCGCCTCTCGGCTGGACAGGCCGGTGGTCACCACGTCCTCGACCATCAGCACCTTGTCGCCCGGTTCGAGGGCGAAGCCGCGGCGCAGCTCGAAAGTGCCAGTGGGACGCTCGACGAACATCGCCTCGACACCCAGGGCGCGGCCCATCTCATGGCCGATGATTACTCCGCCCATCGCCGGGGAGACGACGCGGGTAATGTCCTTGCGCAGTTCGCGCGGAAGCGTCGCGGCGATCGCGGCGGCGAGGCGCGAGGCGCGCATCGGGTCCATCAGCACACGGGCGCATTGCAGGTAATGCGCGCTGTGCCGACCAGAGCTGAGCAGGAAATGGCCTTCGAGCAGGGCCTTGCTGGCGCGGAACTCGGCAAGGACGTCTTCTTCCTGCATGGGCGTGTCGGCCTTTCGATCGGGCTGCGACCCCCGTAAACCGGGTGTCATTGAGAGGTATCAAAAAATCCCCTAGAGGCGCTTGAGGTGCCCTGCAAGCGCGCGTATAGGCCCTGTCAAATTGTCTCCCATGGGGGCGGGAGAGGACGGCTGTTCCTCTGCCGCAATATATAAAGCGAAAGCACGAGGAACGATGAGATTCGGCCACTTTGCCCGCGCCGCGGGTCACGCGTTCAAGGGACTTGGACTCGCACTGGCGTTGTGCGCCGCTCCGCAACTGGCTCATGCCGCGACCCCGGCTGCGGCAACGGCAACCACGGCTCCGGCCGCGGCCGACAAGGCGCCGGACAAGGCTGTCGCCCCGGCTGCGGCGGCTCCTGCCGCTGTCGCTCCGGCCCCCGCCGCAGCGGCGGTCGATCCCAACGATCCCCACTTCAAGGTCGCGCCCGGCGGCTATACGCCGATGAAGCCGACCGAGGGCAAGGGGATGCCGATCCCCGGCGGGATCAACATCCAGAAGCAGTATTCGCCCAACGGTGAAATTGCCGTCGGCCTGCATGACTGGCTGGTGGTGGTCATGGCGGTGATCGTCGCCTTCGTCTTCGTGCTGTTGTTGATCGTAATCTTCCGCTTCAACAAGCGCGCCAACCCGGTGCCGTCGAAGACCAGCCACAACACCCTGCTCGAAGTGGTGTGGACCGCGGTTCCGGTGTTGATCCTGGTGGTCATCGCGGTGCCCTCGCTGCGGCTGCTGGCCAAGCAGTACACCCCCGCGCCGGACAAGGCGGTCACCGTCAAGGCGACCGGAAACCAGTGGTTCTGGACCTATTCCTATCCTGACAACGGCGGGATCGAAGTGATCTCGAATATGCTCAAGGATGAAGACGCAGTTAAGGTCGGCGAACCGCCGCAGCTCGCCGTCGACAACCGCATGGTCGTCCCCGCGGGTGAGCCGATCCGTCTGCAGACCACCGGCGCCGACGTCATCCACTCGTTCGCCGTGCCCTCGCTGTGGTTCAAGATCGACGCGGTCCCGGGCAAGATCAATGAGCGTGTCATGACCATCAAGGAGCCGGGGGTCTATTACGGCCAGTGCTCCGAACTGTGCGGCGCCCGCCACGGTTATATGCCGATCGTCGTCGAGGCGCTGCCGCGCGACAAGTTCAACGCCTGGGTGATTGCCCAGGGCGGCAAGATCGACGGCGCGCCCGAGGCGCCCGCCGCTCCGGCTGCTCCTGCCGCCCCCGCCGCTGCTGCCGCCAAGCCGGCCGCCTGAGCCCGAATTAGAAGGACAAGGTTCGCATCATGGCTACCACCGCCGAACACTTCCAGGCTCATGAAGAGCATGGCCACGCGCACGATCATGATCACAAGCCGGCGTTTTTCGCCCGCTGGTTCATGTCGACCAACCACAAGGACATCGGGACGCTGTACCTGATCTTCGCGATCTTCGCCGGCCTGATCGGCGGCGCGATCTCGGGCGTCATGCGGCTCGAACTGGCCCATCCGGGGATCCAGTACCTCGGCGCGATCGCCACCTGGCTCGACGGCAAGCCCGCGGAAATGAACGATGCGCTCCACCTGTGGAACGTGCTGATCACCGCCCACGGCCTGATCATGGTGTTCTTCGTGGTCATGCCGGCGATCATCGGCGGCTTCGGCAACTGGTTCGTGCCGCTGATGATCGGCGCGCCGGACATGGCCTTCCCGCGCATGAACAACGTCTCGTACTGGCTGACCGTCGCGGGGTTCTGCTCGCTGATGATCTCGGCCTTCGTTCCCGGTGACGCCACCGGCAACGGTGCGGGTATCGGCTGGACCGCCTATGCGCCGCTCTCGACCTATGGTTCGAACGGCCCGGCGACCGACTTCGCGATCTTTTCGCTCCACCTAGCCGGTGCGGGCTCGATCATGGGTGCGATCAACTTCATCACCACCATCTTCAACATGCGTGCGCCGGGGATGACCCTGCACAAGATGCCGCTGTTCGTATGGTCGGTGCTGGTCACTGCCTTCCTGCTGCTGCTGGCCCTGCCGGTTCTTGCCGCGGCGATCACGATGCTGATCACCGACCGCAACTTCGGCACGACCTTCTTCGATCCTTCGGGCGGCGGCGATCCGGTACTCTATCAGCACCTGTTCTGGTTCTTCGGCCATCCCGAAGTGTACATCATGATCCTGCCTGGCTTCGGCATCATCAGCCAGATCGTCTCGACCTTCTCGAAGAAGCCGGTGTTCGGTTACCTCGGCATGGCTTACGCCATGGTTGCGATCGGCTTCA
>JAFEEP010000515.1 GCA_018241045.1 Pseudomonadota bacterium
CGGCCCTCAAGGTGCTTGAGGACCTGGGCTGGGAAGTGATCGACAATTTTCCGATCCGCCTGCTCGGGCGCCTGATCGACGGCAGCGATGCCCAGGGGAACGAGGCACGAACGCCGCTGGCCATCGGCTTCGATTCGCGCACCCGCGGTTTTGATCCCAACCAGGTGATCGAACGGGTCAAGAAGCTGGTCCAGCGCGCCGATATCGAACTGACCACGCTGTTCCTCGACTGTTCGGGGCAGGAACTCGAACGCCGCTACAACGAAACCCGTCGCCGTCATCCACTGGCACAGGACGTGCCCGCAGCCACCGGCATCGCCGCCGAGCGCGAGATGATGGAGCCGCTGCGCCGCTGGGCCGACATCGTCATTTCGACCACCGATTTCACCAGCAATGACCTGCAGCAGGCGATCCGCGAGCGGTTTGGCCGCGATGCCCCGCAGGCGACGGTGGTTTCGATCACCAGCTTCGGCTTTTCGCGTGGGATGCCGCCAATTGCCGATCTCGTTTTCGATATGCGCTTTCTCGACAATCCGCATTGGGACCCCGATCTGCGCCCGCTGACCGGACAGGACGAGGCGGTCGGCGCGCATATCCGCAAGGACCCCGCCTTTGCCGAGGCCTTTGCCCGAATCCGCGATCTGCTGCTGGTCCTGCTCCCGCGCTACGCGGCGCAAGGCAAGGCCTATGTCAACATCGCGTTCGGCTGCACCGGCGGACGGCATCGCTCGGTCTTTACCGCCGAACAGATCGCCGGGGCGCTGCGCAATGCGGGCTATGCGCCCAGCGTGTTTCACCGCAACCTGACCTCGCGCGCGGCGGACCTGGTGGAAGGAAAGCATTGACCGGCGCAACCATCGGCGGCATGGCCCTGCGCCACTTACGAGGGATATTCCCTCTGCCGGACGCCGGATCGATTCTCCGCGCCGGGTCGCAACAGCGGAGCATCAATCCGACATGATCGGTCTGATTCTGGTCACTCACGGCAAGCTCGCCGAGGAATTCGTCAACGCGATGGAGCACGTTGTCGGCCGCCAGGAAGCGGTCGAGACGGTGTGCATCGGCCCCAATGACGACATGGAAGCACGCCGCCGCGAGATCGCCGACAAGGTCAAGGCGGTCGACGGCGGTCAGGGCGTGATCGTGCTGACCGACCTGTTTGGCGGCACTCCGTCGAACCTCGCCATCTCGCTGATGCAGGCCGGCAAGGTTGAGGTGATCGCCGGGATCAACCTGCCGATGCTGATCCGTCTGGCCAAGGCGCGCGGCTGTATGCCGCTGGAAAAGGCAGTGGTCGCGGCGCGCGATGCCGGGCGGACCTATATCACCATCGCGTCGGAGTTCCTGGGCCAGGACGCCTGACAGGCACAAGGGGGAGAGTTCGGGGAATGAGCGAGGTTCGCGAAAGCGTCGAGATCGTCAACAACCGGGGCCTCCACGCGCGGGCCAGCGCCAAGTTCGTCAACACCGTGGCCAAGCTGGGCGAGACGGTCAGCGTGCGGGTCACCAAGGACGGCAACGACGCGGCGGGCGCCTCGATCCTCGGGCTGATGATGCTGGGCGCGGCCAAGGGCGATTCGATCGAGATCATCGTTTCCGGCGACGGTTCCGACGCCGCGCTGCTGAAACTGGTCGGCCTGGTCAAGGACGGCTTCGGCGAGGATTGAGCCCATGGGCGCCCGCCGCCAGATCACCGGATTTTCCAACCCCACGGTCAAATTTCTGCGCAGCCTGCGCGAGAAGAAGCACCGCAAGGCGTCTGGCAGGTTCCTGGCCGAGGGGCTGCGCCTGCTGACCGATGCGCGTGAGAGCGGCCATCTGCCCGAAGTTCTGGTCATGGCCGAGGGCCGCGATCCGCATCCGCTGCTCGCGGCGCTCGAAGCCGATGTGCTCGCTGCCGGGGGCGAGGTGATCGAGACCAGCGACGAGATTCTCGGCAAGATCACCGGCAAGGACAACCCGCAGGCCGTGGCCGGGGCCTTCGCCGAGTTCGATACCAGCCTTGGTTCGATCGAGCATGGGTCCGCGAAAATCTGGCTGGTCGCCCAGGCGCTGCGCGATCCGGGCAACCTGGGCACCATGCTGCGCACCGGCGACGCGGTCGGCGCGGGCGGGCTGATCCTGATCGACGATTGCGCCGATCCATTCAGCGTCGAGGCAGTGCGGGCGAGCATGGGCGCGGTGTTCACGCAACGGATCGCGCAGGCGCGATGGGAGGAATTCCTGCCCTGGCTGCGCTCCGGCGCAGGCCAGCTTGTCGCGGCATCGCTGCGCGAGGCGGTCGACTACCGCACCGCACCCTACGCCGCGCCGTGCTTCCTGATGGTCGGGAACGAATCGCGCGGCCTTCCCGAAGCCTATGAACTGGCCTGCGACCTGCGTGTCACCATGCCGATGAAAGGCCGGGCCGACAGCCTGAATGCGGCGGTTGCAGGGGCGGTTCTAGCCTACGAGGCGCTGGCGCATCTGGGGGATTGAACCCTACTCCGCCGCTTCATCATTGGCTGGATCGCTGACCGGCGCTTCGCCGTACCGTGGCGCGGCTTCGACCAGCGGCACATCGTCGGCATCCTTCTTGCCGATTTCGATCCCCTTGTCGCGCAGGCGCCGGGCACTGGTCATCACGTTGCGTTCAAAACTGCCGACGAACTTGTTGTAATTGTTGACCGCGCTTTCAAGGCCGCCACCAACCCGCTTCAAATGCTCCGCCGCCGTCTGAATCCGGTCATAGATTTCCGCGCCGATCCGGCCGATCTCGCGCGCCTCGGCCGCAAGGGCATCCTGTCGCCATACCATCGCCACGGTTCGGGCAATCGCAACCAGATTGGTCGGAGTTGCCAGCAGCACCTTGTTATGGAACGCAAAATCCCACAGTTCGGGATCGTGTTCGAGCGCAGCGGCGACGAAGTGTTCGCCCGGCACGAACATCACCACGTAGTCGGGCGCCTCGTCGAACTGGCTCTGGTAACTCTTGGTGCCGAGGGTCTGGACGTGGCCGCGCATCGAGCGGGCGTGAAGATCAAGATGCCGCTTGCGCTCTGCATCGTCATTGGCCTCGAACGCAGCCTGGTAAGCGTTCAG
>JAFEEP010000516.1 GCA_018241045.1 Pseudomonadota bacterium
TCGATGCTGGTCACATCACCTGCGCGCCTCTACAAACAATCCGGAAGCGGTCGTGCCCGCAAAAATGGACACAATCATGGACATAAAAGTCCTGGCTTCAGGCGGATTTCCGTGGACGACAGCAGAACATCAAAGAGAGAAAAAACCGTTGCGTGACAACGACTTGCAGACTCCCTTGGATTTCAGCGGACCTCCGCAGAAAGATGCAGTGGAGCGGGTGAAGAAAACAGAACACAACACCCAACCCATTGACAAAAAAACAGATTCTTTCTGTTTTCCCAATGGGATAACACCATATTATGTACCGCCCTCTCCCCCTCGGCAAGCAAGGCCGTCTGCCAAGATCCTCTGACGTCCACCCACAGCCACCAAGGTGAGTGCCAAGGCGACGAGCATGGACATTGGTTCAGGCATCCGGCTGCCTTTCAAAGAAGAAGCATTCCGGCAGGATTGCGGGTGCGATGTGCTCGACGTCTTGCGCGGACACACCACAGGCGAAGAAGCTCTCTCTCCATTGTCGGACGATGGCGACGATATTGTCGATCTCCCGGCGCGCCTCTTCCGCGGACAGACCGAACCGCCCCGCCTGGGACAGCAGGTTGTAGATGCTGGCTGTGCGGCCGTAGCTCCCCACGGTCAACGCGAGATCGCGTCGTTCGATGCTGACCACGGGCGCGGGCATCAAGTCGTAGGCCGGTGAAAGCCGCCACCCTTTCTGTCGGCGCAGCAAGGCATGGTTGCGTGGGTGGTCGTCGTTGTTCGTCACGGCCGCGTTGAAGACCATTCGGCGGAACAGCTCTGCACAATCGGCTTCGGGCTTGTCGGACCACCGCCGCAGGTTGTCGGCCAGCAACGGGTAGGACCAGCGATCCCTGTCCACATGGCTATCGCCGCAGTCGAGTACGGTCAGGCCGCTGACCAGGCCGAAGCGCAGATAGCCACCCTCGGCGTACTCCCGATCGAAACGCTGCAGCATCAACACGTCGCCGTGGCCAACCGACTGCAGCCGCGCCTGGGTGACGTTCAGACCGCAGCGCCTGGCAAGGTCCAGCGAGGCAAACTCAACCCGCTGGAGATTGAAACGGTCATCCTTGGCGGGGAACTTGCCAAGCCACAGGCTCTGCCCGTCTTCGATCGTGGCCTTCGGCCGCGCGCCGCCCATGCTGGTGCCGGGATCGAGCTGTTCGAGCAAATACGCGGCGACGTGCTTGCCTTCCTCGATGGCCTGCGCCGCGGCAATCAACTCATCGAGTTGATGCGTTCGGTTGTAGTGACGCTTGGGTGCAGGCGGCTCGACCTTCAGCCCAAAGCTGAGATATCCCGCCCCGTCCTGGGGGCCGTGGAGCAAGTAGTCGATCTCCTGGAGATCGGCGGGGCTGCGTTCCAGCTTGTTTTCGATCACGCGCCGGCCCCAGGCATCGGGCGCGGCATCTCGTACAGCGCCGGGGATGCCCTTGAGCTGCGTGAATTCGAACACTTGTTTGGCCAGGGGCAGCCGGAACGGATCGAGTGCCACCGCCTCGGGCCGCGCAAGATAGCGATCGCCGTAGCGGAATCGCCCGATCTGGATGCCGTCCGGCAAGGTCTGCACGCGCAGCAGCGCCGCCGGAACGGTCTCCAGGCTGCCGGGAAGCTGGATGTAGACGTAGGCCTCGCGCTCAGAAGTCATAGTCGTCGCCAGCCTTGCGTGGCTTGCCGGCTCGGCTGGGGCGCCGAGCTGCTTCGAGCGCCTTGCCGTGCAAATCGGCATCTGGATCGGCGACGCCGTCCAGCGTCCGATCCAGTCCCAAGGCCCATAGCACCGTGAAGCACACCCCGACGGCCGTGCCGGGCTTGCCCAGTTCCAGCGCGGTCAGGGTATTGCGGTTGATGCCCGCCTTGCTCGCCAGATCCGCTACGGACCAGCCGCGCCGGATGCGGGCGATCCGGATTCGGTGGCCGAGCTGGATCACTTGCTCGGCGACATGCATCGGGGTCTCGAATCTGCTCATCTAAGTCGGCATTTCACAGTTCAATGCCCAAAATAATAGGCGATACAATACGGCATGGCAAGCCAAGAGCGCCTTTTGTGCCCGTTATGCTAAGCGTTACACAGCTTGGCGCCTGTTATTTTAGGCAAAATATGCCGAGATCGCGCAGACCCTAACCGGCATCGAACAGGTGATCGTGCCGGGACACTCGTTGTCCGCTGTCGACTCGGCCTACTTCGCAGGCCTGATCGAACAGCGCAGCGTGGCTGAGCACGTTGGCAGGTCAAATGCCGTTCCTCTGGGAAGTGGCCTCAGAAACAGGCGTTGCTTGCACGCCTGGGGGCCGCTTCCGCCAAGGCCACCCCCGTGCTTTGGGATGCGCTGTAGGCGCCGTCCTCCCCGAAGCGCCTGCGTCCGTTTCAGTCTGACAGCATTTCCCACAGGTCTAAGCACACACATGGACTCGCGGAACGTAGCTGAATACGGTACATGGTGGCGATCGGCGAACTCGGGGGGAACACGCAGATAGACCCGAGGCAGCACAGCTGATGCAGAACGGGTCTTGCACCGCTCAGACGAAACAACAACGCTCACGCATTTACGCGAATGGCATGTCTCGATTTTGTTGCTGGAAATCCCGCCAGCACCGCCCACGCAGTCAAGAGCGAACCCAACATCGCACATAGACGGTCCTCCGTGATGGTCCGACCGGGGTGACTTGATCGCTGCGTGCGAACGAGCCTGGACATTGACGCTTTCGCCGTTGCTAACGCCAGGAGGAACGTCCTGGCCTTGGGGAGCTTTTGATGTAGATATTCCTTGTAGGGAGAGGGATGCATGCACGACAGTCCACCTGTGTCCAAGGTCTATTATCGACCGATCGAAGCAGCCATACGCTGGGCAGGCCTGCTGAAACACAAGAAAGAAATTCTGCGCTTGATCTCGTGGCCGAGGCATTTGCCCATGACGCTCGATTTCCCGGGATGGACCGAGCTACGCCTATGCACCGAGCGCATCTACGATGCCATCTTCAACGGCGAACTCCCATACGGCTGCAATGGCATCACGCAGAACGACAAGGTGCTCTGGGATTCTCCCGACCTCACCATCAGGCACGTCGACCTCAAGCGCTGGATGCGGGATCAATACCCTGAGCAGCGACCAGCCTTTCTCTTCAGCCGCCGCGAGCGCATCGCACACCCCATCATCACCTTGGAAACAGGGCAAGCGATGCTGGTGGAGCGGAAGGCATTGAAGGCAGAGCTGAAACAGTGCCGGCGCCAGCTTGAGATGCTGCAGAAGCAGCATCACGTATTGTCGAACCAGATCGAAGTGACGCCGGCATGCAACGAGTACTCGATAACGAATCGAGCGGAGTCCACCTACCAGCATATCATCGGCGGCATGCTTGATCTGATGCTGGGCCAGTCGCCAGCAGGCACTCCTTACTCGTGCTTCAAGACACAGGAAGCCATCGTCAGTGCGCTGATCGCGCACCACGACGGCGTCATGGGGATCACCGAGCGCACGCTGAATGGCAAGTTCGCCCAGGCTCGCCGAAGAATGCGCAGCTTGACCGCCTAGGTCTGCAGAGAGGCGGGCCGCCACGCCGCGGAGGCGATGTTCCTGTCGCGTTACGACTTGCAAGCTTGTATGTGCAGTCCCGGAAATTGCATTTGCAATGGCTTCCGGCAGTGAGGTCTATTTAATGAGGGTCACGCCAACGAACGCCACTGAGCGTTAAGGAGTGACCATCATGTCGCAGACGCCTGCATTGCTGCCGGGCGAGCGCCGCATCCTGCGGCTCGACGAAGTCGAAGCCAAGTCTGGTTTCAAGCGCGCCCACATCTACAGCCTGATGAAGAAGGGCGAGTTCCCACAGGCACTGCGTCTTGGGGTCCGTGCGGTCGGCTGGGATTCGACCGAGGTAGACCTCTGGATCAGCGAACGCCTCAAGAACCGGGTGTGACCGGCTCTCCCACGGATTCATAGAACACCTACGAGGAGAGTCTTATGCAGGTCATATCCATCATTTCCACGAAGGGCGGTGTCGGCAAGACAACCACCGCCGCGAATCTGGGCGGCCTGGTTGCCGACGCCGGTTTGCGCGTGCTGCTGCTCGACCTCGACGTACAGCCCACGCTGTCGTCCTACTACGAGTTGGCGCACCGCGCCCCTGGCGGCATCTACGAGTTGCTGGCATTCAATGAGCAGCGCCTGGAGCAGTTAGTGTCGCGGACCACCATCACCGGCCTGGACCTGGTGCTGTCCAATGACGATCGTGGTGAGCTGAACACGCTGCTCCTCCACGCTCCGGATGGGCGGCTGCGGCTGCGCCACCTCTTGCCCGCCCTGGCTCAGCAATATGACTTGGTACTGATCGATACCCAAGGTGCGCGAAGCGTGCTGCTGGAAATGGCGGTACTCGCTTCCGATGTGGCGCTTTCGCCGGTGACCCCGGAAATCCTGGCTGCGCGCGAACTGCGTCGCGGCACCCTGCAGTTGATCGAAGACATCTCCCCATACCGGCATCTTGGTATCGAGCCCCCTCCGTTGCATCTGCTGATCAACCGCGTGCATCCGGTTTCGTCGAATGCGAAGTTGATCCAACAGGCTTTGCGCGACGTGTTCGCGGGCCAAGTCGGCGTGCATGTCCTGGACACGGACGTTCCTGCCATCGAAGCCTATCCCCGTGCATCGACGAAGGGCCTGCCGGTGCACCGCGTCGAGTACCGACAACCTTTGAGTCGGGTCGCGCCGGCGGCATTGGAGACCATGCGTGCCCTGGCGGGAGAGTTGTTTCCGGCATGGCGCGAGCGCCTCGCACAGGTGACAGGCAAGCCCAATGACTCCAGGGGAGCCCGCCATGGCGAACGCGCATGAACTGGCGCGCGGCCATAAGCGATTGCGCGCCCTGATTGAATTCGCCCTCGCAGAGGGCTGGCACGTCAAGCGAACGCCGGGAGGCCATCTCAAGTTCACCAAGCGCGGCTGTGCGCCGATCTACACCAGTTCGACGGCCAGCGACCATCGGGCCAGCCTCAATGCCCGGGCTCAGATCCGCCGCGCCGATCGCGAGGTCCGTTGCGCCCTCCACGCCGAGGCGAAGGGAGGTGGGCATGGCTGAAATGACTCCTCGTGACATGGCGGATAAATTGCTCGCCGCCGGGTTCCAGCGAACTGGTCCCACTGCCACGACGTTGAGCGATCCGATCGCCGATACGCCGATGAACGTGACGCTGGACCAGTTGCACCCGTATGACCACGACCCCCGCGTCAAGCGCAATCCGGCTTACGAGGAAATCAAGGCGTCCATCCGCGAGCGGGGACTGGATGCTCCACCGGCGATCACACGCAGGCCTGGCGAAGAACACTTCATCATTCGAAACGGCGGCAATACGCGACTGGCCATTCTTCGCGAGCTGTGGGCCGAGACCAAGCAGGAACGATTCTTCCGCATCTCCTGCCTGTTCCGCCCCTGGCCGGAACGGGGCGAGATCGTCGCCTTGACGGGCCACCTGGCAGAAAACGAACTGCGCGGCGGCTTGACCTTCATCGAGCGCGCCCTGGGCGTGGAGAAAGCGCGCGAGTTCTACGAACAGGAAACCGGCGGCACACTCACCCAGTCTGAGCTGGCGCGGCGTCTAACAGCCGATGGCTATCCGGTGCAGCAGTCGCACATCAGCCGAATGCAGGACGCGATCCGCTACCTGCTGCCGGCAATCCCGACGGTGCTGTACGGTGGACTGGGCCGGCACCAGGTGGAACGGCTCGCGGTGCTACGCAGGGCATGCGAGCGCACCTGGGAACAGCGCGCCTTGGGCCGTCACCTCGCCGTGGACTTCGCCTCGCTGTTCCAGGATGTGCTGTCGCAGTTCGACGCACAGCCGGACGGGTTCTCGCTTCAGCGAGTGCAGGACGAGCTGGTGGGCCAGATGGCCGAGCTGCTGGAAGCGGACTACGACACGCTGAGCCTGGAGATCGACGACTGCGAAAACCGGCAGCGGGTGTTGACCAGCGAGCCGTCGCCGACAACCCCACTTGCCCCCATCGTTTCTGCGGCTCCACAGCCTGTATCGCCACCGCCGGCAGCGGCAACTGCACAGCGGGCCGGTGCCCCGACTGCTCCCATTGCCGCGATGCCCTCGGCACAGCCCGTCACGGTTCCCGCAGCCGGCGACGAGCGAGCCGCGGAAGTAGGCGCCGCGCCAATACCGGCTGGCAGCGATGCGGAGCGCCTGCAGGGGCACATCGTGTCCCCGGCGCCGACGACCGAACGCCTGCAATCCATTCAGCGCCTGGTGGCCGACCAGTTGGGCGACAAGCTGCCCGATTTCGAGGCCAACGCCTTGCACGCGATTCCCGTGCAGGTCGGTGGTCTCTACCCCATCTCGGATGTCTGGTACATCGAACCGGCTCTGGACGTGCCGGACCGGCTCCGGGTGCATATCGCGCAGTTCGCTTGTGAGATCGCCGAGGAGGCGGCGGTAGCCGGGTACATCGAGCCCCGTGACGCTGGCATCGGCTTCGTCTGCGCGCCTCGACCCGTTACGCAGGCGAAGGCTTTGTCCGCCTTCGCTTGTGCCGTGCTGACTCTGCTGCAGGCGCTGAGCTCGACGGCGGCGCCCTCGACCGGGCTGGATCGCGCGCGATTGGCCGACGACCTGGCGCCGCTGCTGCACGGCAGCGGTGGAGCGTCCATGCGCCTGAGCGACGCCGGATTGGTGAAGTTGTTCCGGCTGCTTCGCCTGGCGCGCCGACTGCTGGACCTGGAGAGAGGCGCGGCCTCCGTCGATCCGGGCCATGATTCCTGAGCGAGGGAGACCGCCATGTCGTCACCTCATCCGCTCAATCAGGCCGTCATCGCCCAGGCGCTACACGATCTACGCAACGGCCAACTGCGCCGCTGCAAGGCGATGGGCTTCGGCGAAGAAGAACTGGATGCGCTCAAGCATCCGGCACTGGTCAGCGTGCTGGTCAACGCGACGGTGTCATGGTGCTCGGTCTCGGTCAACCGCGAGGTCCTGAAGCGACTGCTCAACCAGGTTCAGGACGTGGAGCAGGAAATCGCCGCTGTGGACCGCATGCTGCGCCTGGGTGCGAGCACGGAGATGGTGAGCCGCTTCTATGGCCTCACACATCAGGAAGTCGCCCTGCGGCGCGACATCCTCGGGCTGCCCAAGCGCAAGGGGCGGCATCCGGTGCTGGACGAGGTGCAGGACACCGCCTTGTGGGAGCACTGGAAGGCCGGGGTCACCGAGCGTCATATCGCGCTGGACGATGAGTTGTCCATGCTGGGCCTGACCATGGATCTCGCCGAGGCCATGACGCTGCCGATGTCGGTGGTCTGGGCGGCGATACGGAACTGGATCGACCAGGGGCTGGTGTAGGCCATGGCGACCGGCGGCGCACCACGGCGCGATGGCCCCATGGCGCTGTCGGCGCTGTTCGACGACGCGCTACAGAACCTGGCGAAAGGGCAAGGCACGGCACCGGCCGCTGACGGTTTCCTGTACAGCGGCAATCGCCATGAAAGCGTGCCGCGAGCGCTGTTCCTCGACCGGCGCCTGACGCCGCTGGAGCGCAACGCCTGGCAGGTCTTCCGTCTCCAGCTCAACGACGACGGTGTGACGGCCTTTCCGACCTATGACCAGCTTCGGCCTTACCTGGCCTCGATGCCGTGCGGGGCGCAGGCCTCGCACGAAACCGTCGCGCGCGCCTTGACGCTGCTGCGCTTGACGCGCTGGCTCAGCCTGGTGCGCCGCCGCGATCCCAAGACCGGCCGCATCCTGGGCAACCTCTATGTCCTGCACGACGAACCGCTGACGCCCTTCGAAGCGATGCAGCTCGACCCCGACTACCTGGGTCTGGTGAGCCAGGCGCTCACCCATGCCGCCAAGGCGGTGCAGATCGTCGGCATGCACACGCTGAAGGAGATTGCCGAAGATCCGCTGCTCAGCGGCCGCACGCTGCCGACGCGCTTGCAGGTGCTGGCCCAGCACGTGGCCCGGCATGGCTGGGCGACGCCAAGTTATCCACAGGAGGGTGTCGACCACGAATCCGAAGAAGGCAATGATGGCTTGCTTCGGAATGCAGAACACCTGTCTTCGGAATCCGAAGTGAGGCCGAAACCCGCGCCGGATGGCTCTCTTCGGAATCCGAAGGAGGACCGTACAGTACGTAAGGATAGTATTGATGAAGTACGTACAGTACCGCGCGCGAAGGTGCTGCGGAACCTGCGACTGCCCGAGCGATTCCTGCGCTTGAAGGAAGAGCAGCAGGCAGGGGCGATGATCGCTTTGCAGCAGGTGGAGGAGACCCAGCGGCAGGCGGTGCTCGACGAGTGGGCGGCGCGCTGTCGCAGCAGCACGGTGCGCAACCCGGCTGGCTATCTTTTCGGCATCATCCAGAAGGCGATCCGCGGGGAGTTCAAGGCCTGGGCCGGCGAAGGTGGATCGGCGCAACCACAGCCGCGTTCCCCGGCGCCTGCATCACCATCGCCGCCTGCCGCCTCGAATGGTCCCGACCGCGAGGCGGCACGTGCATACTTGGCGCAGCTCCGAGCGACTCTGCGCGATTCGTGATCGACGCTATCCCCGGGGGATAGCTGAAACAGATGCCCTGCCACGGCATTCGATTGCGGCCCGTCGCACCCCGGACGAAACTATCGCACGATAGCAAGAATGAACCGTGGCCCACGAAGCCTGCCGACAACGACATGACAAACCCATCCATCGACGACGCACTACAACCGCTACAGCACGATGTTCAGCGCTTGCTGGGCCGCTGCTTGTTGCGTCTCCAGCAGTACGAACGCCTGACGAAGGCCATCGTGGCTCACCACGACATTTCCGGGCCGGCCCACGCGCTGGAGGCAATTCGCGCGGCGCGCATCGAAGACACGGCGACCAAGACCCTCGGTACCTTGGTGGGCCAATTGCTCGGATCGTATGTCATCACGGCGGGTGGCGACGCCGATCAGCACGACCAGGATCAGCCCGTCGACGTGATTTCCTTTCGGATGCGGGCGCAACTGAGCCTGTCTGCCGAGGATTACGCCAGGACACAAGATGAACTCAGGGATCTGGTGTCGTTGCGCAATACCCTGGTGCATCACTTCATCGACCAACACGACCTCTGGACAGTAGACGGATGCCGCGCCGCGCAGGATGCGCTTACAGCCGCCTACACGCGCATCGATCAACACTTCGAGCAACTGCGGGGATGGGCTGAGCACATGGATCAAGCCCGCCGCCTGACTGCGGAGTTCGTTCAGTCGGCTGTGTTTCGCGATTTGGTGGTCAATGGCATTGCGCCGGACGGCACGGTGGATTGGCAGGCGGCGGGGATCGTTCGCGCACTGCACGAGGCCGCCGGAGAACTGGCCACTGAGGGTTGGACACCCGTCGCAGAGGCCGGACGCTGGATAGCCAAGCAGCATCCGGAGCAGTTGCCCGCCAAATACGGATGCAGCAGTTGGCGGCAGGTGGTGCATGAATCCCGCCTGTTCGAGCTTCGTTACCGCGACGTGGATGGCCAGCGCACGGCTTGGTTCAAGGCACGAGAGATATAGCCCTGTGCGGTATGCAATGACGCTGTGCCAGCAGCGCATGTCCTGCTTTGCTTCCCGTGCTATCCCCAGGGGATAGCCGGCACACGCCACCTTCCGCGTCGGCCAAACCGGGCGGGCGTTGGATGCGGTTTGTCGACTGACAGCCTTCCGACCGATGCCGATGCTGACGACTCGTTCATTCACCGCGAGTCGTCCCCATGGCCAACGAACCCCTGCAACTGAATCTTGGATCGCTGCGCAGCGCGATGTCGCTGACGCTGCACACCCATCATGCATCGCGCATCTGGCACGGCCGCGCGCCGGCCGATGGGCGTCCCGGCATCATCGGCCTCAACGGCTACATCAGCGTGATGAGCAAGATGAAGCGCGGCGCCGAGCAGGACGATCCCTATTCGGACTGGTGGATGCTGCGCATCGAGGACAAGCTCGCACAGACCAAGGCCAGCCTACAGGCGTTGCGCGAACAGGTGGACCTGGCGCTGGCCGACGTGCCGCCTGCGCTGTCGCTGGGCGAGAACATGAACGTGCAGCCGGTGAAGCTGCCTCTGTTCGTCAATGCGCAGCTCGGCTTCATGGCGGTGTACCTCTTGGCCGACTACGACGACCTGGCGCGCAAGCTGATCCTGGCCCACCACACAGCGCTGATCGACCGCAGCACGCTGGAGCGGTGGCTCAACGACGGTGCGCATGCACTGCGCAGCCTGTTTTCCCTGGCGCAGCAGTACCGGTACTCCGGCACGACGCGCGATGACTTCGCCTCGAAGAACGCGGCTGCGCGAGCGGCGCTGGAGAAATTCGGCGAGCTGCCGCAGGACGTGCTCGAAGGCACGCGCCGTTCGCGCTTTGCGCCACCCATCGCTCGGCGGGGAACCAGGTCCGAGACACCGGCCACGGATGCTTCGGAGTTAAGCCTCGCCGACGGCGCAACCGAAGCCGAGACGGGTGGCGAAGGCACCAAGGCATGACGGCAGCGTCTCTTTCCGGCCGTCCAGCGCGCTTCGTTCCGCTGGGACAGGCGGACTTCCAGAGGCTGGAACACGCAGGCTACCTAAAAGGCCTTTTACAGCCTTTTAAAGGTAAGGGGAGTCTGGAGACCTGGGCCAACCAGTGCATGGCGCTGCGCGACGAGCTGATCACCCTGGCACAAAGGCAGGTGCTACCGCAGGCGCGCGCCTACCCATTCAATCTGCTCGATGTGCAACTGGCCCAGCAGACGACTGGCGCAGGGACGACCTTCCTGCGCTGGCGCAACCTCGACCGCTCGACCATGGGCGTGGCCTTGTGGGAGTCGTTGCTCGATCGCTCCGCGACACCGGCCTCGCTGATAGACGACCTGTATGCGATCGAACTGCAGCGCATCGCACTGAACATGCAGATCAGCCTGACCCACAGCATCGCCCGCGTCGCCCTGGAATGCGCCAACAGGATGGCCCAAGCCGAGGCGACCTATCTGCGACGTGTCCACGGACATGTCACATCCATTCCCACCACCCCCAAGGAGACCCCATGAGCACGCACTTCGTCGGCGAAGGCAACATCGGTTCTGCGCCGGAGTACCGCGAATTCCCCAACGGCAACGACGAACCGCGCAGGCTGCTGCGTCTGAACGTCTATTTCGACAACCCCATCCCCAAGAAGGATGGCGAATACGAGGACCGCGGTGGTTTCTGGGCACCGGTGGAGCTGTGGCATCGCGACGCCGAGCGCTGGCAGTCGCTGTACCAAAAGGGCATGCGCGTACTGGTCGAAGGCCGGACCGTTCGCGACGAGTGGGAAGACGCCGACGAGAACGAGCGCGTCACCTTCAAGATCGAGGCCCGGCGCATCGGCGTCCTGCCATACCGCATCGAGGCGGTGACGTTGGGCGCCAAGCCGGCAGGCGGCCAGTGACCGGGCATCGCGGGCGGCTGTAGCAACCGTCAGACGCCCGCCTTGCACCAGTGGACTATCCCCTGGGGATAGTTCCACTGCGGTCCACCGAGTTCCAGGCCGCCCTCCCGACACGAATCTTCCGTCCCTCATATTGCCGCGACCCGCACCTACCACTGCGGCAACCATGCCTCTACCGATCACAATTCGGTGTCCATGCCATCCGGCTTCCTTGCTGCCGGTCTCATCTGGCCCAGCCATGCTGTTGTCCATCCGATGAAATGCACATTCCCGAGGAGGCTTCAGCATGCGCGTGTTCCTGTGCGAGAAGCCTTCGCAAGGCAAGGACATCGCCCGCGTGCTGGGGGCAGGCCAGCGTGGTTCCGGCTGCTACAGCGGCATGGGTATCGTCGTGACCTGGTGCATCGGCCATCTGGTCGAAGCGGTTCCACCCGAGGGCTATGACGAGCGCTACAAGCGCTGGACTCTTGAGCACCTGCCCATCATCCCCGAGCGCTGGCGTGTCGAGCCCAAGGCCGCGACCGCCGCGCAATTCAAGATCGTCAAGCAGCTCGTCGGCCAGGCCAGCGAGCTGGTGATCGCCACCGACGCCGATCGCGAAGGCGAGATGATCGCCCGCGAGATCATCGAGCTGTGCAGCTATCGCGGGCCGATCCAGCGCCTGTGGCTGTCGGCGCTCAACGATGCGTCGATCCGCAAGGCGCTGGGCGCGCTGAGGCCGTCGGCCGAGACGCTCCCTCTGTACTACTCGGCCCTGGCCCGCTCGCGTGCCGACTGGCTGATCGGCATGAACCTGAGCCGACTGTTCACGTTGCTCGGACGCCAGGCCGGCTACACCGACGTGCTGTCGGTTGGCCGGGTGCAGACGCCGACGCTGAAGCTGGTGGTGGATCGCGACCGCGAGATTGCCCGCTTCGTTTCGGTGCCGTTCTGGGCCGTCGAGGTCACGCTGTCTCATGCCGGCCAATCCTTCATCGCAAGTTGGACGCCGCCGCAGGGTTGTACTGACGACGCTGGCCGCTGCCTTCAGCAACCGGTCGCCCAGCAGGCCACGGAACGCATGCGCGCCGCCGGCAACGCCCAGGTGGTATCGGTCGAGACGGAGCGGGTGCGCGAAGGTCCGCCGCTGCCGTTCGACCTGGGCACGCTGCAGGAGGTGTGTTCCAAGCAGTTGGACCTGGACGTGCAGGAGACGCTGGACATCGCCCAGGCGCTGTACGAAACGCACAAGGCGACGACCTATCCGCGCTCCGACTCGGGCTACCTGCCCGAGAGCATGCTGGCCGAGGTGCAGACCGTTCTCGACAGTCTGGTCAAGACCGATCCCGGACTGCGCCCGTTGATCGACCGCCTGGACCCGACCCAGCGCTCGCGTGCCTGGAACGACGGCAAGGTGACGGCGCACCACGGCATCATCCCGACGTTGGAACCGGCCAACCTATCGGCCTTAAACGACAAGGAACTGGCCGTCTACCGACTGATCCGCGCGCACTACCTGGCGCAGTTCCTGCCCCACCACGAGTTCGACCGCACGGTGGCGAAGCTCGCTTGCGGCGGGCAGTCGCTGGTGGCCGTGGGCAAGCAGATCGCCGTGGCCGGCTGGCGCCAGGTACTGGCGGTGCCGGAGGAAAGCGATGGGGATGGCGATGATGCCCAGCGCAGCCAGGTGCTGCCGGCGCTGCGAGCCGGCTTGTCCTGCCAGGTCGGTTCAGTCGATCTGAAGGCGCTGAAGACCCTGCCGTCCAAGCCCTCTCCGCAGGGCGAGCTGGTCAAGGCCATGAAGGGCGTCGCCAAGCTCGTCACCGACCCTCGCCTGAAGCAGAAGCTCAAGGAGACGACGGGCATCGGCACCGAAGCCACGCGCGCCAACATCATCGGCGGCCTGCTCGGCCGCGGCTATCTGCTGAAGAAGGGCCGCGCCATCCGTGCCTCGGATGCCGCCTTCACCTTGATCGACACCGTGCCGGCCGCCATTGCCGATCCGGGCACGACGGCGGTCTGGGAGCAGGCGCTGGACATGATCGAAGCCGGCCAGATGACGCTGGACACCTTCATCGCCAGGCAATCCACCTGGGTGGCCCAGCTCGTGCAGCAGTACAGCGGCACAACACTCGCCATCAAGCTGCCGCCGTCGCCGCCCTGTCCGCAGTGCGGAGCGCCGATGCGCCAGCGCACCGGCAAGAGCGGTGCCTTCTGGTCATGCAGCCGCTACCCGGACTGCAAGGGCACGCTGCCGATCGATAGCTCGACAGGCAAGCGTGGGGCGCCGCGCAAGCAGCGAGCTTCCCGCAAGGCGTCCTGACGCCGCCGAATTCAGTCGCCACGCCGGCCGTTCCGAACGGCGGGGCCAACCTCCCGCACCCCGCGGGATTCCCCTGCACACGCCTCCTTCTGCAACGGTGTGCGCATCTCGCTGCCCTGCAACGGGCCCGCGAGATGAGAAGGCCGTTTCTCCGCGAATCGCGTCTGCCGCGATTCCATTGATCGACATGCTTCCGTCGATGGTGAAGGGTCTCCTGACGCCTGGCCGATCGCGCCGTGGCGAGCCGTCAGGAGACCCCTCGGGTCGATGGTATTCGGTGCCGGTGCCCGCCGGTGGAACAACGGGCTCCCTTTGTGCGCGGATGTGTGCCGAAGGATTTCGACCCCAGCCACGACACGGGTCGGGTGCGATTGCTGATGCAGCGAGCGGCTTTGACGACGGCCGGGACTGCCACAGCCCACAGGTGGTTTCTCTCTTCTCCGGCTGAAGGCTCAAGGGCCTTCGGCCTGCTGGTCTTTGCCTGATCCCAATCGGCATCACACCGGCCCAAAGCGGCCCGGGGGCGATGCGCATTCCTCGAAGACGCCGGTGATGCGTCGCATCCATCCTGCGGTCATGTGCTGCTGACGGTCGTCAGCACCATGCCCTGGCAGCTTCGGTCTTCAAGGCTGCAACGCGATTCGTCGCGTGGATCGAACCAGTCCGCTTCGCATCGCCACCGCGGACGTGCGTCTTCCCGACGCCGATGCTTCTTCTTTCAACCCCTCGGGAGGTATCCGCTCCCGCCTTGGGGGTAGGGCTCCCGGTCCTTCAACCAGGAGAACCTTATGTCCCTTGCATCTGCATCGATGCCCTTGAGCGCTGCACAGGCCCGTGCCGAAGCCATTGGCTATCTGGCCCTGGCCTGCACGGGCAAACGCCTGCCTCTGCAGGTGCACCACAGCGCCGCCGGCCACTACATCGGCACCGCCGATGAAGACGGTCCGGTGTCCCGAGAGTCCGTCGAGTACTTCCGCTCACAGCACGCCGCCGAGCACGCCCTGGCAACAGGCCGCTGGCAGCAACGCATCCACCCCTGACTTCCATTTACCAGGAGCCATTTCATGAACCAGTCTTTGCCCCAAGACGTACTTGATCAGATTGCCGCGGAAGAACGGCATTTCGCCGACGCACCGCGGGCCTTCTTCGAAGCGTGGAAGCGCGGTGCGGAAATCGCCGGCCCCGAGTGGTTCGGCGACGGCACCCCCGAAGGTCTGCAGCGCGCCACCAGCAAGTGGGACCTGCGCCCCAAGGTGCTGTTGCTCAACGACGCCCTGGGTGTCCTCAGCGGCGGCCAGCGCATGTTCTTGTCCGCGATGGTGAGCTTCTACAACGCCCGCGAGGGTGGCGCAATGCTCAAGCGCTGCGGATTCGAGGGGCTTTCCGATCTGGGAGGTCTCGATCTGGAGCGCCGCAAGGTCATCGCCGATCTGGTGCTGAACTACAGCGGCTGGTGAACCCGATCCGCTTGTTCGCCACCCGTTGCCTTTTTCCACCCACGAGGGACATGCGCCTCCATGCGAGGCCGTGTCCCTCTTTGTTCTCGACATCTCTTCAACACCCGCTGGGGCTTGCTCCCCGGCAGGGGAATGGGCTCCACTTCCTCAGATGGAGAAAGCTCATGTCCCCTAATTCCAACCCATTCCTCCGCGGCTACCAGAAACTGCGCATCGACCGCTCGTTGTGCATCACCTTCGAGGACGACTGCCCGCCGGTCTGGCGATCGCTGCATCCCAACCAGGCGCATCTGACTGATGACCAGGTCGCGCTCTTCCCCTGCGTCTTCAACAACGACTTCGCCCTGATCACCGAAGGCCAAGTCATTCCCGGTGACCTGGAGGCCCAATGCCAGAGCGAGGGCGTGGTGCGCACCGTGGTCTACGCCATCAGCGGCGACGACTTCGGCCAGCCCGTACACGTCGGCGACACCTACTCGGAAGAAGCCGCGCGGGAAGTGGTGCGACGACTGAGCTTCGAGACCGGCTTCTACAGCCGCTGCTGGGAGATCAGCAGTGCCCATCTCACCGGCGACGCTGGCCGCTTTCTCGCCGAGCTGGCGGACATCGCCACGCCGAGCGGGTTTCTGTTCGTCGCCTTCCGCATCCCGTACAGCCCCGCGATCGGCGTGAAGCTGATCGCCACCCCCTGGACGGATGCGAATCTGCAGCATGTCGAGGGTATTTCCGCCGAGCAGTTGCGGCAGGAACACCGGGCCAAGGGTATGCCGGAGTCCCTCGTGGAGGTACTGCACCTGGCTGCACTCGCCGACGTTCGCATGCTGGTGTTCGATGCAGATGCAAACGTCCTGGACGGATTGCCCTTGTACGACGACGAGTAGCCCCTTTCGAGCCCCCATGCGGGGCTCTTCCTTTTCATGGAAGGCGGTGACGACATGGTGCCGATTCCAGGACGACGGGCGCCCGTGCCTGCCCCACGCTTGCCGCATGTTCGCTGGCGTTGCCGGCAGCATGCCCGGGCAGTCGAGACCTTCGAGACTGCGGTGCGGTTCGCTGCGCTGGTCGTTTCCTTTATCGGACGCGTGCCGCGTCCATTCACCTCACCCTCAAGGGACAGACCTCCCTTGCGGGCGGGAGTCCCTTGGTTGCCACAAGGAGTCTCCCATGGATACCCAAGCTATCCGCGCA
>JAFEEP010000517.1 GCA_018241045.1 Pseudomonadota bacterium
ACGTGGGCCAGTTCATGCGCCAGCAACTGCCGCCCCCGTTCGCTGTGCGGTTCGTAGCGGCCCTCGCCAAAGACGATGTCGTCGCCGACGGCAAATGCCGATGCCGAAAGCGAACTCGCCAGTCCTGCGTCCTGCGAGCCCGCATGCACGCGCACCGAGGCAAGATCGCGGCCGAAGCGTGGCTCGAAAAATCCGCGCGTCCCTCGATCCAGTGGCGTTCCAGCACCCAGTCCGGCAAGTCGCCGGTTCGGCTGGGCCTTGCCTGAAAGTCCCCCGGAACTTTCCGCCGCACATTCCGCGCAAGGTACCAGGGGCGCGCAGCCCGAACACGAGCCCTTCTCCATGACCGACGTCGCAAGCGTGTCCGCCTTACGCTCGACCGCGTCGCCCGGCCTGGATAGCGAAAAACCGTCCGCCAGAAAACGGGGAACTCCCTTCGCGGCGGCAGGCGCGCTCGACGGGCGCTCCGATCGGGACGACGGACTCTTGCTGCGCGCGATCAGACTCATGCTCATGAATCATCCTCCACCATCGCCGTCCTGACAGCGCGCCCCTCGCAACCCGGCTCCGCCGCCCTGTCATACGATTCACTATAGACGCTCATCGAGTGGACTCGGTGCTCGGTGGACCGACCGGCATTCCATCGACGTGCCCCTGCTTGCCGCAGGCCCGCTTCATCCATCCGACAGCCGCTAGCGCGCCTTCATGCGATGCACGAGCTCCCGCGCCATGGCATCGAAGCGTTCCGGCCCAAGTACGATGTCGCGCAGATGCGCGATGCGCGCGCCTAGAACCTGTTCCACCACCGCCCAGCCCCGTTGCCGCGCCACGACGAGGCCGGTGACCAGGGCGCGGTAGGCCTCGTCATGGCGACCTGCATCCGAATGCAGCGCGGAAATGAAGACGATCATGCTGACATAGCCGATCACGCTCCCATGCTGCGCATACCATTTCGCCACCTGCAGCGCCACGGCGACCGCAGCCTCGCCCTGCCCCAGAGCTGCCAGCGCGCGCGCGCTGCCGAGGCCGAGCAAGGGCTCGAGCTCAGGCTGGGGATAGCGCTCGCACAGCGCCGCAGCGCTGCCGAAACAGGCCTGTGCCGACGCCGCATCGCCGCAGGCTGCATGCTGGCTGCCGACAGCCAGTTCCATCTGGATCACCTCGGACCAGATGCCCGCAGCGCGCAGCAGGCGTTTCGCCATTTCGAGCTGCTCTCGCGCAGCCCTGGGCTGTACTTGCGAGATCAGCACGAAGCCGAGCGACTGCAACGCCTGGATCCGCTCTTCCACCATCTCGTGCGGCACGCCGAGCAGCACGGTGCGCAGCGAAGCGCCGGCGGCAGCGAACTCGCCGCGCTCGACCTGGAGTTCAGCGCGCGCGATCTGCGGCAGCCAGCCCGTCCAGCCGTCGACTCGCGGCCCCGCAAGCAATTCGAGCGTCGCCAGCGCTGCCTCGAAGTCTTGCCGTCGCACGTGAATGCGCGCCCGCGTCGCCAGCAACCCGCAGCGCTCCGCGGGCGCTGGCACCGGGTCGCCTGTCTCCAGTTGTTCGAGTACCGCGAGCGCCCGGTCGAATTCCCGGCGACGCATAAGCAATACCGCCTCGCGCAGCGACAGGCGCGACAGGATCACCGTCTCGCCCTGTTCGCGGGCGAGCGTCCGGGCTTCCTCCAGCCAGGCGTCGACCGGCGACGGCCAGCCGGCGAACACGGGCGTGAACAGTGCTGCACGCTCCAGAGCGGCAAGGCGGGCAGCCTTGTCCCCCTGCTCCCGCGCCAGCGGCACCGCCATCAGGAGTTCGGAGAGAATGGCACGCGCACGCGCCTCGGTCGCCTCAGGCGAGCGCGGATTCATCGGTGGCCTCCTCCATCTCGGGCCCCGGTTCCGCGGCAGCCGTTTCGGCGGCGGGTGGCGCAACCTCCTCGCCGCCGGCCGCCTCGGTCAACGCTTCCTCGCCAGCCGCAGCAGCCGTTGAACCCGCGCCTCCTGACTCGGCAGCGAAGTAGGGCTGATAGCGCACACCGAAATCCAGGATCCAGGTCCGGCCCTGCGATTCCTCGGCAAGCAGCGACTGATCCTGCGCCTGCAACGAGGCCTGCAGCGACTGCGCATCCGCGCGCGTGGCCCTCGCGTCCTCGATGTTGGCAACGGCCTGGTCCATCGACTGCTGGTTGCGCTCGGCCTCGGCCACTGCCACATCCTGCGTCTCCTGCAGCCCGGCGTCGGTCTCCTGCAGGCTCTGGTCGCGCTGCGTGATGTCGTCGCCGCCGCGGTTCAGTTCGGCCTCGATCTCGTCCAGCCCGAGCGCCTGGTTGATCATGTTCATGATGAATTCGTTGATCGACTGCATCACCTGATTGACCTTTCGTCTCACGGCGCGCACCGCCGGGGCGATCAGATTGTCCCATAGGGCACCCGCGGTCGCGTCCCAGGCCCTTTCCAGCCAGCTCCGCTTGCGAGGCTCCTCAGGCTTGGGCTCGACGCTGACGTTGCTGCCCTCGGCCTGGACCGAATGCGCCTCACCCTCGCCGCGTTCCGCTTCGCCGGATGCGCGCGCGTTCTCGGCTGCCATGTTCTGCTGGGCGCCCGCGGCCTGGCCAAGTTTCTGTTGTTCTCCGTTAACAGTGGCGCGCTCGGTCTGTGCCACCGCCCCCTGCTCGGCGTTCCTCGCCTTCAGCCCGGCAGCCGCCTCCTGTGCGACGCGGTTGTGCTGCTCCGCGCTGCTGCTGTCGGCAATGAACCCGGCGACCACCTCCAGGGCATCGGCAATCGCGGTGCGCTGCTCGCGAATCGACACCAGCGCCTGCGGGCTGTAGGGAACCGGGGCGGGCGGCGCCTCCGGCTCTTCGCCCCCGACGCTCGCCTGCGCAGCGTCGGCGACCACGGGAACGGGCAGGCTGGTGGCAGATTCCGCTGCGCCTGCCTCGAGTTCGGGCGGCAGCGCCATGTCACTGCCGGGCAAGGGCTGCGCCGCCAGCGGGCTCTCGTCAGCAGCCAGCGGTGGAAGCAGTGCGGCAAGCTGGGCTGGCGGTGAGGAACCGCGGTGCAACTGCGTGCGTGCCGAAATGCTGCGGTCGATCAGCGCTCGCGTGCGCGCATCGCCCGCCCCCGGCTCCGGCGTGCCCACTGCGAGCCGGCCGGAGCGTTTGAGCGCGGGCAGCAGCAACTGGCTGCCGAGTTCGCGCCTCAGGCCAATACCGAGCCGGCTGTTCATGTCGAAGATCTGGCGCGCGACCTCGGTCCGCCAGTCCCAGCCGTGGCCAATGCCCAGGTGCGGATTGAAGAACGTGCGCTGGCCCGCCACGCGGCGATTGCGCCACACGCCGGTGCTGCCGTCGACGATCAGATCGTCGGCCAGGCCAGGGCCCATGAAGTAGTTGATGTCGGCCCGCGTGTAGCCCGGGATCTGCCCGCGGTCGAGCATGTCCTCGATCACCTCGCGCCGGTTTACCGCAGCACGCATCCGTCCGGCTCGGGCGCCCGGCACCCGGTAGCCGCGCACCTCCGGAACGTGGGTCAGGCCCGGGAAGGCGTCGTCAATGAAGTTCCGGTAGCTACGGCTGTCGTTGACGATCTGGATGAAGCGCGGATCGTGGCTGATCTGCGGCGCCATGCTTGCCGGCAGCGTATGGTGCCCGGTCTTCGACACCGCCAGCGCCTCGCCCGCCGCATCGCGCAGCGCCAGATTGCCCCCGGCACCGCGTGTCGGATGCAGTTGGGTGAATGCGCGCAGTTCCTCCTCGGTCCATCTGCCCTTGATGAAGGGGCTGGAATTCACCGCCTCGGCCAGCTCCCGCGGCGTGGCGCCAGGCGGCAGGCGGTCGCGGACGAGCTGGATCTCGGCGAACTCGGTCTCGCGCACCTCGCGCAGGAAGTCGGCGTCGTCGCGCACGAAGCGCGGCGTGCCGCCGCTGCCGGTTCCCACCTCCGCATGCCCCATGCGTTCGCGGCCGAAACGGGAGCGCAGCGCATCGTCGAGCTGGCTCGCGCTCCATCCGGGATTGGCCCGGCGCAGGGCATCGAGCTCGTCCGTCAATTCGCGTCCCAGGCGCAACTGGTACGCACGCTCCACCGGATCGCTGATGGAGCGTGCCACCATCACGTTGCGCTCATGGATGCCGCGCAGGCGCCGGTTGTAGAAGCGGCCGAGCGCCGTGTCCGCGGTGGCCAGGCCACGCAAGCGCCGTCGCGTCCATTCTTCGGCCTGTCCACCGAGACGGTTCGCCCAGCGCACCGCGCTCGTACCGCGCGCCCAGCCCAGCGCGCGCATCCCGCCTCCGCGCGCCGCGCGTCCTGCACTGCCCAGTGCGCGGCGGCCGCCGACCGCGGCGATGCGCAGCCCACGCGCCGCCCGACCGGCGAGGGACGACGAGCGCGACAGCCGACGGAAGCCGCTGGCCGCAGCCCGCCCGGCCGCGCGCACGCCACG
>JAFEEP010000518.1 GCA_018241045.1 Pseudomonadota bacterium
AGTTCGTCGAACTTGGGGCTGACCGCGTCGTAGAAGGCCTGGCCCTCCTCGGTCAACTTCATCGCCTGGTGCTGGCGGGTGAACAGCCGCTTGCCGATGAAGTCCTCCAGCGCGGAGACGCGGCGCGACAAGGCGCTGGGCGAAAGGCCAAGCTCGTCCGCCGCAGCCCGGGCACTGCCCAGCCGGACGATCCGCACGAACGCTTCGATCGCGCGCAGGGGGGGGAGACGGCGAATGGCCAAACCGGTTACTCTTCGGTGTCGTCCTGGGGTGGTGGGGGAGGGTGCAGCCGCAGACGGGTAACGTGTTTTTCGTTGCCCGCAACCACTTCCAGCTTCCAGCCGCTGTCATGATCGAGAATGGCCCCTACGCCAGGAACTTGCCCGGCGAGAAGGAAGGCGAGGCCGCCAAGGGTATCGACGTCTTCCTCGACCTCGCCCAGGCGCGGGTCGATCCGTTCGCCCACGTCCTCAAGCTCGGCGCGCGAATCGGCTTCCCACATTCCGTTGCCGATCGGCTGGAGCAGATCGGTGGGCGCGTCGTCATGCTCGTCCTCGATCTCGCCGGTGATTTCCTCGACCAGGTCCTCGAAGGTGATGATTCCGTCGGTGCCGGAATATTCGTCGATCACCACCGCAAGGTGGACGCGGCTGGCGCGCATATCGTTCAGCACGTCGAGCGCATTGCGCGCCTGCGGAACGAACAGCGGCTGGCGCAGCAGGGTGTTCCAGTCCTTTGGCGGCTTGCCGTTGGCAAGCAGCGGAAACACGTCCTTGATCAGCACCATGCCGACCACTTCGTCCAGCGTCTCGCCATAGACCGGCAGGCGCGAATGGCCGTGTTCGGCAAAGGCGCTGACCACCTCGTCCCAAGTGGCGCTGGCGGGAATGGCAATGATTTCGCCGCGCGGGATCGCGACGTCGTCGGCGTCATGCTCGCTGAAATGGAGCAGGTTGCGCAGCATCTCGCGCTCGAGCGGGGAAAGATCGCCGTTGCCGCCCGGACGGGCCTCATTGCCGTCCTCGTGCTCGTCGATCGCTTCCTCAAGCTGCGCGCGCAGCGAGGTGTCGTGCTCGTTTCCGTCGAAAAAGCGGCGAACCGCACGCCACAGCGTGCGCCTACTGTCCGGCTCCGGTGAATGACTGTCGGCCATCGGCCTTGCTGGATCCCTGTTACGCGTCGTGGTCGCCATATGGGTCGGCAATGCCGACGAGCGCAAGCGCCTTTATCTCGCGCTGCTCCATGGCGCGGGCATCGGCGGGGGAAATCTCGTGATCGTGGCCCGCCAGATGGAGCAGGCCGTGGACGATCAGATGCGCGGCGTGGGCCTCAAGCGTGACGCCCCTTTCATCCGCCTCCCGCGCGCAGGTTTCCAGCGCAAGGGCAATGTCGCCAAGCAGTTCGGGTGGGCCATCGGGGGACAGAGAGAGCAGTTCGTCGCGCTCGATCATGGGGAAGGACAGCACGTTGGTCGGCTTGTCCTTGCCCCGCCATTCGCGATTGAGCGCGTGGACTTCGGCATCATCGGCGAACAACAGGCTGACGGAAAGGCGCGGGCTGGCGAGTTCCGGGGCGATTTCGGCAAGCGCGGCAGCGGCGCGCTCGGCCAGTTCCTCCCAGTCAGGCGGGCTGGGCCAGGCGGCTTCGATCGAGATGTCGAGTTCCATTCGATCCCCTTGCCGCTGGTATCGATTCAAGTCGAGGCGGCTTGATCACTCAAATCGAAGCTATGCCGTGAGTGCGGCCAGATTTGCTTCCGGGAATTGCTCGACGAACGCTTCGCGGGACAACTCCATGCCCTCAAGCGCGGATTTGATGAAAAGCCCAGGAGCGTTTCGCCAACGACCGTCACGCCAGACCCAAGCCTGACCTGAGTTGCCCACGATCGATACGACGACCGGTCGATCTTCGACCTCAAAGAACTCGAAGCGCAATGGACCTCGCTCCCGTCACGCGTCCTTCCCCTCATAGGCCTCGACGATCCGCCCGACGATCGGGTGGCGCACCACGTCCGCACTGGTGAAGCGCGACACGGCGATGCCCTCGATCCCCTCCAGACGCTTGACCGCATCAGCAAGACCGCTGAACGAATCGCCGCCGGGAATGTCGACCTGGCGCGGGTCGCCGCAGACGACCATGCGGCTGTTCTGACCGAAGCGGGTGAGGAACATCTTCATCTGCGCCGGGGTGGTGTTCTGCGCCTCATCGAGGATGACGAAGGCATCGGCCAGGGTGCGGCCGCGCATGAAGGCGATCGGGGCAATCTCGATCTCGCCGCTGGCGATGCGGCGTTCGACCTGCTCTGGCGGCATACAATCGTAGAGCGCGTCGTAGAGTGGGCGCAGGTAGGGATCGACCTTTTCCTTCATGTCGCCGGGCAGGAAGCCCAGCCGCTCCCCCGCCTCGACCGCCGGGCGGCTGAGGATCAGGCGCTGGACCGATCCGGTGATGAGCTGGCTGACCGCCTGCGCCACCGCGACATAGGTCTTGCCGGTGCCGGCCGGGCCTAGCGCGAAGATCACGTCCTTGCTGGCCAGCGCGCGCATATAGTCGATCTGCGCGGCGCTGCGCGGAACGATGGTTTTCTTGCGGGTGCGGATGATGATCGGCGGTGCGCCGTCGTCTCCCGAAACGATCCCTTCCAGCGTCGGTTCGGCCGACATGACGATGATCGAATCGACCGCGCCGGAATCGAGATCCTGCCCCTGCATCAGCCGCTGGTGCATGGCGCGCAGTACATCGCGGGCGCGGGCCACGGCGTCTTCCGTTCCTTCGATCTGCACGCGGTTGCCGCGTGCCGAAATGAACACGCCCAGCCGGTTTTCGATCAGGACAAGATTGGCGTCAAACTGCCCGAACAGCGCACTGAGGATAGTGGCTTCGTCGAATTCGAGTTCGGCCCTCGCGCGGGTGGGGGCGGAACGGACGGGCGCCTCGTCATAGGCGCGGGCAGGTTTGCGGGCCATAGGGGCTTTGGGGGCGCTCCTTTCACGCGGGCCGGGCATCGGCCCTGATTCGAAAGATAGGCGCACCACTGCCGGACGCAAGCGACAGTGCCGTTACGGACAGTGGAAAAACGATCAGGCGTGGGCCGGTTGCAACAGCCGCGCTGACAGCGAGTTGGGTCCGGCCTCGACCAGCTCGACCTCGATCAGATCGCCGATTGCCGCCTCGCCAATGAAGTGGACCGATTGCAGCCAGGGTGACTTGCCCAGCCACTGCCCGTCGAGCTTGCCGCGCCGTTCGACCAGCACGGTGCAGCGCTTGCCCACCGATGCGCGGTTGAAGGCAAGCTGGCTGGCGTTGAGCGCGGCCTGAAGGCGCTGCAACCGCTCGTCCATCACTGCGGCGGGAACTTGTCCGTCCATGGTCGCGGCGGGGGTGCCGGGGCGCGGCGAATACTTGAAACTGAAGCACTGGGCATAGCCGACCGTCTCGACCAGCTTGATCGTTTCAGCGAATTCGGCCTCGGTTTCGCCGGGGAAGCCGACGATGAAATCCCCCGACAGGGCAATATCGGGCCGCACGGCCCGGACGCGATCGAGTACGCGCATATAGCTCTCGGCGGTATGGCTGCGGTTCATCGCCTTGAGCACGCGGTCGCTGCCCGCCTGGACCGGCAGGTGCAGGAAAGGCATCAGCTTTTCGACGTCGCGGTGCGCGGCGATCAACCCCTCGGTCATGTCGTTGGGATGGCTGGTGGTGTAGCGAATTCGCGCCAAAGCGGGAATTGCTGCGAGTGCTTCAACCAGTTTCTCAAGTCCGCGACCCGCCTCGTCGCGCCAGGCGTTGACGTTCTGGCCAAGCAGCGTGATCTCGCGCGCACCGGCATCGACCAACTTCTCCGCTTCGATGACAAGATCATTGAACGGACGCGATATTTCTGCGCCGCGGGTATAGGGAACGACGCAATAGGTGCAGAACTTGTCGCAGCCTTCCTGCACGGTCAGGAAGGCGCTCGGCCCGACCTTGCGCCGCGCAGGCAGCACGTCGAACTTGGTCCGGGCGGGCATATCGGTGTCGACCGCGCGGCGCCCCTCGATCGCGTCGGCGATCATCTGCGGCAGGCGGTGATAGGCCTGCGGACCGACCACCATCGAGACCGACGGCGCGCGGGTCATGATCTCCTCGCCCTCGGCCTGGGCGACGCAGCCGGCGACCGCTATCAGCGGGGCGGTGCCGTCCTCGCGCCTGAGGCGGCCGATGTCGGAATAGACCTTCTCTGCCGCCTTTTCGCGAATGTGGCAGGTGTTGAGCACCACCAGGTCCGCCTCCTCGCCCTCGGGCGCGGGGGCAATGCCCTGATCGGCAAGAAGCTCGGCCATGCGTTCGCCGTCATAGACGTTCATCTGGCAGCCGAAGCTCTTGACGCGGTAGGTTCTGGGGGGCGGGGTGGGGCGCATGGGAGGGGCGCGATAGGGCAAATCGCGCGGGATTTGAAGTGCTATCCCGCCAGCGCCCGCAGGACTGCCTCGCGCGCGGCCTCGGCCATGGCCTTGCGGTTGGCCAGCTGCAGCCCCTCCAGCGGGGGCAGGAAGTGAACCGTGACCGGAACGGGATCGCGCCGGGCTAGGATGCGCAGGAAGTTGTCGAGCCCGTGCTCCTCGCCGACCCAGGCGATCTGCGCTGCATCCGGCCCATAATCGAGCAGCACCGGCTGGACCGCGATCCCCTCGGGCAGCGGCTCGAACGCGGAGAGCAGCGAGCTCTTGAACGGAAGCAGGCCAGTGCCGTCGCTGGTGGTGCCTTCAGGAAAGATCGCCAGCGCGCGGGTTGCGCCCAGCGCGGTGCGGACCTGTTCGACCTGTTCGGCAACGCTGGCGCGATCGTGGCGGGCGACGAACACGGTGTCGTTCAACTTGCACAGCCACTTGAGCAGCGGCATCGAGGCCAGCCCGTCGTGCCCGACGAAGGCGCTGCCAGTGATGAAGCTGATCGCCGGAATGTCGATCCAGCTGACATGGTTGGCGATCAGGAAAACCGGGCCGCTGGGCTTGATCCCCGCGGCCTTCACTTCGACCCCGGCAATCGCCGCGACCCCACCCAGGAACACGCGCGGCATCGGATTGGCCTGGCCAAGCATTCGATAGACGTAGAACAGGGGGATGCAGGCCAGCAGCAGCGCGACCATTGCCGCAATCCGCAGCGCCACTCTGAGCCAGGTTCCCAGCGAATAGCCGCGCGGCAGGGCGAGGGCGGCCGCCACTTGCAATCAGCCTTCGCGACCGAGGCGCACGCCGTACAACTCCATGCGGTGATCGACGAGGCGATAGCCGAGCTTTTCGGCGATCTGGCGCTGCAGCGCCTCAAGCTCGGGGTCGACGAATTCGATCACCTTGCCGGTTTCGACGTCGATCAGGTGATCGTGATGCGCTTCTGGCGCGGCTTCATAGCGCGAACGGCCATCTCCGAAATCGTGGCGTTCAAGGATTCCCGCCTCCTCGAACAGGCGGACGGTGCGATAGACCGTGGCGATCGAGATCTTGGGATCGATCGCCGAGGCGCGTTCATGCAGCCGTTCGACATCGGGATGGTCGGTCGATTCCGACAGCACCTTGGCGATCACCCGGCGCTGCTCGGTGATGCGCAGGCCACGCTGGGCGCAAAGTGCTTCGATGTCGATGGCCTGGTGCAAGGCGAACTCCGCTGGGGTCTGGAACGAAACGTCCCGCCAATCATAGACCGGCGGGACGAATGTTCAATGGTGGGACAGGCAGTTGCCCGCCCGGGATCAGCCTGCGCCGACTTTCTTGCGCCCGCGCTTCTGACCGGGCTTGCGGCCAAGGCCGATCTTCTTGGCAAGGTCGCGGCGCTTTTCGGCGTAGTTGGGGGCGACCATCGGATAGTCGGCGGGCAGGTTCCAGCGCGCGCGATACTGTTCCGGGGTCATGTTGTAATGCGTCATCAAGTGGCGCTTGAGCATTTTCAGCTTCTTGCCGTCCTCAAGGCACACGATGTAGTCCGGCTTGACCGAAGCGCGTATGGAAACAGCAGGCTCGGGCAGTTTTTCTTCTACCGGCGCGGCATCGCCGAGACCGGCGAGAGCGCCGAACACATTGCTGATCAAGGTAGGCAGCTCGTCAACACCGACGCTGTTGTTGCTGACGTGCGCGGCGACAATGTCCGACGTCAGCGTGATGAGCATTTCCTTCGTATCGGTCTGGCTATCTTCCATGACCACATCCCTTCCGTTTGTTTCGACCGGTTATCTATTTTTGTTGGGCCCACCGGGTCGCAGTTCCTAGGGCCTTTTGGGAATAGGGACTTTATCGGATATCCACAAGCGCAATTAACCAAAAGGAGCGGAGAATCCCGCGGATCAAACGATTGCGCAAGCGCGAAATGCTATTCGCAGGCGAAGGTCACGGCGTCTATTCGCTCTCCGTCTGGCGAACGATAGTAGTTGCGCCGTTCACCGATCGGAACAAATCCGAAGTCGCGGTAAAGTAATTCTGCCGGGTTTCCTCGCCGCATTTCCAGCAATAGGCGTCGCGCCCCGCGTTCGCGCGCATCGGCGGCAAAACGGTCGAGCAGCGCACGGCCGATCCCGCGGCGACGAAAGCGCGGATCGACGGCCAGAAGCAGCAGTTCCTCCTCCTCGTAGCCCATGCGCGACAGGAAAAAGCCGGCCGTCTCGACCGTTCCTTCGGGCTCGATCGCGAAAGGATCGAGCAGGCCATGGTGGCAATTGCCGATGATCAGCGCATCCTCGACCTGGCGGCGGGTCCAGGCTTCGCCATAGGCGGGATCGAACGCGGCCTCCATCACCGCCATGATCCGGTCGA
>JAFEEP010000519.1 GCA_018241045.1 Pseudomonadota bacterium
AGGTCTTCGCGCGCGCGATGTCGCGCGTCCCGAGCGTGACGTGGGTAAAGATGCTCATGATGTCTTCCTCTCCGTTTTTCTGCCTTATGGGAATCAGCGTTTGCTGACCTTGATGTCGGTCTCTTCCAGATCCCAGGTCGTTGGCGTCTTGCCCTCTTCGCGCAACTGGTACTTCAGCACCCGGCCCTGCGGGTTCTTGGGCATCGAGCTGCGGAATTCGATATAGCGGGGGAGGGCGTAATAGGGAACGGAATCGATTGCCCACTTGAACAATTCTTCGGGCATGAGGGAGCTGCCGGGCTTGAGAATCGCTGTGACCTTCACGTCATCCTCGCCCTTGTCCGAAGGCACGGCGTGGACCGCAACTTCTTCGATGGCCGGATGCGCCGCGAAGGCGGCTTCCATCTCGAAGCTCGAGATGTTTTCGCCGCGCCGGCGCAGGTAGTCCTTCTTGCGGTCCACGAAATAGAAGAAACCCTCTTCGTCGAATTTTCCGATATCGCCGGTGTGGAACCACATGTTGCGCAACAGCTTCATGGTGTCGGCGGGGCGTCCCCAGTAGCCCATGAACATGATGTCGGGGCGCAGGGGCCGAACGACGATCTCGCCCGGCGTGTTGGCCGGAAGCTCACGATCGAGGTCGTCGACGATGCGCACGTCAAAGTCGGGGATGCGCTTCCCGGATGAGCCGGGCGCTGCGTACTCGCCGCCGGGTAGCGAGGTGATGACGCTCGCTTCGGTGAGGCCGTAGCCATTGCCGCCCACCTGCTTGGCGCCGAAGCGTTCGCGCCAGATCCTCTTCGATTCCTCGGTGAAGGGGTTGCCGCGCACGGTGTGGATCTGTCCGACGCAACGTTTCATCGACTCGTTGTCCGGCGCCTGGGCGAGTAGTCCGCCCATGCTGCCGAGGATCGACGCGATTGTGGCGCCGCTGCGCTCGACTTCGGGCCAGAAATTGGATACCGAGAAGCGCTGCACGATCGCGACCCGGGCGCCGACCATGATGTTCGAGAGGATCCCGACGCACAGCGCGTTCATGTGGAAGAGCGGCAGCGGGGTGATGGTGATGTCGTTCTCGGTTGCCGGTCCCGCGCGCAGCTGGAGGCGGGCGAGATTGCACATGTAGTTGTAGCTCAGCATGCAGCCCTTGGACGGCCCGGTGGTGCCCGAGGTATAGACGATGCACGCAAGGTCCCAGGGATTCGGCTTCGTCTCGATCGCGTCGTCGCGCCGGCCGCGGTGTTCGTCCAGCGGCGTGATGCGGGCGCGGCACTCCGGGACCTTGGTGAGGTGGGCGCGGTGAAGGATCAGCTGGACTTCCGGCAATCCGTCCGCCACCTGCGCGATGCGTTCGACGTAATCCGCCTCGCAGATCACAATTGCAGCCTGCGAGTCCGCGATCTGATGGCGGAGGAACTCGCCCCGCAGCGCAGTGTTGACGGGGACACTCACGGCACACAGCTTGTTGATGGCGAGCCAGGCCACGACTGCATCGATGTTATTGTCGAGCATGCTCAGGACGGTCTGCCCGGCCTGGACGCCCAATGCTGCGAGCGAGTGGGCGAGGCGCGTCGAAAGCTGGTCGACCTGGCCGTAAGTGTAAAGCTCGCCGCCGAAGTCGAGCAGCACCCGCTCGGGGTGCTTTGCAACTGCCCGGTCGAGTGCCGCGATGACCGTATCCTGTGGGCCGACCGACCAGCTTTCCTGATTGCCCATGCCTGCCATGTAATGTCTCCTGTCCCGATTCGCCGTGTTGGGGTGATGTGCAGCTTTCGTTGTGACGGCAAAACATAAACACAAATAGAAAAACTGTCAAATATAAGGAGGCGTAGTGATCATTTTGATGGGGGCTCGGATGTTCATGCGGTTGGGGCACGCTACAATCATCCATCGGTGAATTCTCGGGGAGCGGAGATGGCGGAAGCAGTCGAGGCGGGAAAGGCAAAGGTGAAGAAGCCTCGCGCGACCGCCTCTGCGAAGGAGGGCGCCGAGCCCGCGCCGGTCAAGGCCGTGAAGGCAGTTCGCCGGAACAGGCGGTCCGAAAGCACGATCCTGGGCATTTTCGACGCTACCGAAGCGGTGATTCTCGAGTCCGGAGCAGACCGGGTAAATATCCTCGACGTTTGTGAGACCGCAGGCATCTCGCGTGGGACGTTCTACAGGTATTTTTCGTCGCAGGACGATCTCCTGGACGCGTTTTCACGTCATCGGCGCGATCGTTTCCATGCCGCGCTGATCGAGGCGACTGCTCCGTATACCGATCCGGACGAACGTTTCGACGCCGTATTGCGATTCGTCGATGATTACCTCGAGCGCGGGAATGCACGACGGCTGCTCGTGGTCGCGCCGGAGTACGCAATGCGCTGGCTGCAGCGCATCTTCCCCGACTCGGTGATCCGGTTCCAGGACGTGCTTGGGCCGGTCTTCGATGCGTGGGAGTCGCGTGCGGGAATCAAAATCGACCGCGAGCTCACCTGCGAACTGCTGGTCCGATACATCCTCAGTGAGATTCTCGTCCCCGCCGGCCCTGAGCGCCGAAGCCTGCCGCGCCGCCTCGAGCGGATGTTCGCCATGCTGATGCAGGGCCGCGTTTCCCGCCGCTGAACACGCCGCGTCCGCCCGCCGCTGCGGACGAGTGAGGGTGCGGCATCCGTCCGTCTTCCACTGCGCTTTGACTCCGCGTCAAACCGCTCCGCCGTGTCCGGCCGGGGCGCTGTGCTTCAATCGGTTGGTTCGTCGAATCGGACGCATTTCACCAACAAGCGCATCCGGTACACCCCGGAGGGAGACAGAATGAGTGGCGCAAACAGTTATGACGTGGCGATCGTCGGTGGCGGGCACAATGGCTTGGCGGCCGCCTGTTATCTGGCCGAGGCAGGCAAACGTGTCGTCGTCATCGAGGCCCGCGAGAAGATCGGCGGCATGGCCTCCAGTGGTTACCTGATTCCGGAGGCGCCCCGGCATCTGATCAACCCCTGCGCGCTTGATCTTATGTCGCTCCGGGTTCATCCCATGATGCCGCAGGAGCTGCAGCTCGAGCGTCATGGGTTTCGTCAGGTCGAAATGTCTCCCGGATATGTGTACGTCCATCCGGATGGCAATTCGCTGGTGTTCTGGCGCGAGCCGGAAAAGACTGCGGCCGAGATCCGGCGCTTCTCGTCCCGAGACGCGGAGGAGTTCCTGGCACTGATGAAGCTCGTGGATGCCTTCATCGACATGGCCATTCCGATGATGCGTGTCGACCCCGCGCAGCGCAACCTGGGCGCGAAATGGCAGGCCCTGAAGGCGGTCCTCAGGAACCGCCATCTGAAACCGGAAATCATGGCGCTCATCGGCAGTCCGGCGTACACGTCGATCATGGAGCGCTTCGAGCATCCGGTCGTACAGTCGGCGCTGTGCTGCCTGCTTGGCGCGGCCGGACCCATCGCGAACGACGCGACGGGGATCTACTTCGCGCTGTTGGGCTTCATCCATCGCTTCGGGCTGGGTCGCGCCGTGGGGGGGACTCAGGCGTTGTCGGATGCGCTGGCAGCCCGGTTGCGCGAGCTGGGTGGGGAGATCCTGGTTTCTGCGCCGGTGGCGGAGATCATTGCCGGCGATGGTCGGGCGAAGGGGGTGCGACTCAAGGACGGACGTGTACTGTCGGCGAAAGCCGTGGTGGCGTCGATCCACCCGAAGATGGCGCTGGAAATGGTTACGCCCGGGGCGCTCGATCGGCGCACGCTAACTCGCGTAGCACTTGCGCCGGCCAACGGCCACGGGGCATCGCCACTGAAGGTCGATGTCGCGCTCAGTAGCCAGGTGAATTACCGCCGCATTGAAGCCCTGCGGGCCGACGGGCTGAGTCTGCGCAAGAGCGTGCTCCTGATCGGCACCTCCGATGCCGTGCTCGACAACTTCCGCTGCGCCGCGCGCGGCGAGGTGTCGAAGCTGCCCTACATGTGGATCACGGTCCCGACCGCTGTCGATCCTGGGCAGGCGCCAGAGGGGCAGGACGTGGCCTACCTCTATCCCGTTGCGACGCCGGTCGAGCCGCGCGAAGGATGGGATGCCATCAGGGACCGGGTAGGGCAGACGGTCATCGACCAGGCCGCCGAATACATGCTGGGTCTCAAGGAATTCGAGATCGGTCGTCGGGTCGAGGCCGCGCCGGACCTGGAGAAACGGCTCAATGTGCATCGCGGCTGCGTGGTGCATGTGGATACGAGCACCACGCGTTCCGCGATGATGAGGCCGGCGGCGGGATTGGGTGGGGACAGCCTGCCGGTTGCAGGACTCTTCCTCGGAGGCGCGGGCATCCACCCGGGTGGTGGGGTCAACGGCTTGCCGGGACGGATCGCCGCCAGTCGGGTGAAGCGTTTCCTCGCACGCTGATGTGGCGCGCGTCGCGCAAGGTGGCCGTAGCTGTCAGGCCGCTTCGGGCGGCGTCTTCGGCGGGGCGTCGGGCCGCATGAGCGGATGTTGGTCGCTGCGCTCGCGCTCGACGGCAGCCAGCACGAAGTCGACCGCGAAGCGTCGCCATGTGTCCGCGTCGTCGGCGTTCGCCACGTCCAGGCCGCACAGGGTGACGACGGTGTAGCGGCTGACGAAGGCGCTGGTGGTCACCTGCGCGGCTGCGGCGAGGAACAGGTCCGGGTCGACGTTCGCACGAAAATCGCCACTTTGGGCCCCGCGAGCGAGCACGCTGCGCATCTTGCGCTTGAGCTCGGGAGCGAGGTCGACAAAGCTGTTGCGCGGCGTGGCATGGCTCTCGTGGTAGCGGATCCCTTCCTGTGCGAGCGCGCTCAGCATGGGGTCGCAATAGGGCCGGATCATGTGGTTGAGGAGTGCCCGCAGCGCGTCACGTGGCGCCAGGTGATCCAGTTCTACCGCGACGAGTTCGCCCATGGTCGTCGCGGACGAGTCTTCCAGCACGCAGGCGAAGAGTTCCTCCTTGCTCCGGAAGTAGTGATAAACGAGCTGTTTTGTGACGCCGGCGGCATGGGCGATATCGTCGATGCGGGCGTCCGCCAGTCCCTTGGCGGCGAATTCCCGTCGCGCCGCAGCGCTGATGCGGCGCAAGGTCTCCCTCTTATCGGGGGCCGCGCGTTCGGTCGACTTGCTCGGGTTTCGGGAAGAGCTGGGCATGTTGGAAGATTTCGTTTCCGCTTGTTGTCCGCGAAGCTTAGCGCAGTTGACTCGAGGTCAAACGACAGTCGCTGCCGAATCGGCCACCGCTTCGATTTGATGGTTAGGATGTGGACGCTTTTGCAAAAAATGCGCATGTGTCTGGCGGTTGTTTCTCGATAACCGCAGCAACGGGCGCCACACAGGAGACAACCGTGAGCACCGATATCCTCAACCTCGACCTCGAAACCGCATACACGGCCGTATCGGAAACCTACAAGGGCAAAGGCGACATTCACGCCGCGTGCCGGGCGATGCGCGGCAAGTCCCCGATCTACGTCGGGGACTTCATCAAGCAGTTCGGCGTGCCGACGAACGCCGGCCTCAAACAGGGCACTCGGCCCACGTTCGCGCTGTTCGGCTACAAGGACGTGATGAACGTGCTGCGTGATGCCGACACTTACACCAACGGATTCATTGCCGAGGGACTGGGGGCATTCTTCGATGGCCTGATCATTCTCGCGATGGACGGCGAGCAACACCGGCGCGTGCGGGCCTTGCTGCAACCGGCCTTCATGCCGGATACGGTCAACAAGTGGCGGGGCCAGATCGACCACGTGATCCGCAAGGACTTCCTCGAGCCGATGGTGTCGCAGAGGAAGGCGGATCTGATGGACTTCGGCTTGTACTTCCCGATCCGTGAAATGTACGCGCTGATGGGTTTCCCGACGGACGACACCGAGAAGTACAAGAAGTACGCGGCATGGACCCTGGCGATGGTCGGAGGCAACCAGGTCGACCCCGAGAAGATCGATGAGGCGCGCCGCAATGCCGGGGTTGCGGTCAAACTGCTCTATGACGCCATTCAGGAGGTGGTGGTCAAGCGCCGCGCCGAGGGCTCCCACGGCGACGACATCATTGGGCGCCTGCTGCGTGCCGAATATGAGGGCGAGAGGCTCGACGACCACCAGGTCATCACCTTTGTGCGCTCGCTGTTGCCGGCGGCGGGCGAGACGACCACGCGCACGTTCAGTTCCGTCATGACCCTGTTGCTGACGACGCCGGGGCTGGTCGATCGCGTCAGGGCCGACCGCTCGCTGGTGCCCAAGCTGATCGACGAAGCCGTCCGCTATGAGCCGGTGGCGACCTTCAAGGTGCGCGAGACGGCCAAGGAGGTGGAACTGCACGGCGTGACGATCCCCAAGGGGTCGTTCGTGCAGTGCATGGTGGTATCGGCGAACCGGGACGAGGAGGTGTTCGAGAACCCGGACCAGTTCGACATCGACCGCAAGCTCAAGCCCTCCTTCGGTTTCGGGTTCGGCCCGCACATGTGCATCGGACAGTTCGTTGCCAAGGTGGAGCTCAATTGCGCGATCAACGCGATCCTCGATCTCTTTCCGAACCTGCGGCTGGACCCGGACAAGCCCGCACCGGTCATCGAAGGTGCCCAGCTGCGCGGCGCGTCCCACGTGCATGTGATCTGGGACTGAACCCGGGCACCGTTCCCGCCCGTCGCGCGCACGGGCGGCTTCCCGACCTCTTCCGGAATTCAACGATGAGAATCTTCCAGACCGTTCCTCAACGGGGCGATTTCGCCTATCAATGCCTGGTCGGACCGCAGAAAGTCAGCGGCGCCAAGCTCGCGGACCTGCGTGATCATTTTGGGCTCAAGCTCACCAAGCACATGCCCTTCGGCAGTGTGCGCGACGAAGAAGGGCACATCTATTCCTTCGTCCGTGCCGTAAATGCGCCTGGCAGCTCCCCCAATCCGACAAAGTTCATCTATCAGTCCACCCGGATTGACGAGCGCCACATTCGGGTCGACAAGGAAAGGATCCTGCCTCGCGCGATGACGATGTTCCCTAAACGCTGGCTGGAAGGAGATACCGCCTGCTGGTCCAGCCTGGACGGCGAACCCGGCGAGCCGTGGCTGATCACCGCGTCGGGTGAGCGCTTCAGCTGGAAGGAGGAGGGGCTTCTCGACATCGGCGGGCCGCTTATCGGCAACGGCATGCAGTGGTACCTGCCCGGCGAGGATTGGGGCACCTTCTACGTGTCGCAACTCTACGACGTGTCCGGCATCTGCGAGGGGCGTCCGGTGAAGGGCGTCATCGCGCTCGACCAGGCGTGGATGGCCGACGGCGGCGCCATTCACTTCCAGAAGGACCTCGTCGTAAACAACAAGATGCACGTCATCTGGTGGTCGTTCGCGACGATCTACAAGGACGGGACCTGGGATGCGGGCTCGTTTATGGTCGGTCACGAGAATCTGGGCTACGCGATCTTCCAGAACCACAAGGGCGAGATCTATTGCACGACGGATATCGAGGGCGAGGTGCGACACAAGGAGGGAAGTTATTTCGCCGAAACTGCCCGTATCGTGGTCGATGGCCGGGAGGAGTGGGAGTTCCTGCCTGATCCG